>JALWML010000227.1:11670-19701 GCA_027083915.1 Lysobacterales bacterium
CGCCGATCGAATCACCATCGAAGATTATTTAAAATACGAAGATGATGTGGTTTTGGAAAAATCTAATTATTATAAAAAACAAGCTGAAAAGTGGCAAACGCTGATGCAATTAGCGGTCATATTTGGCAATAACATCGAGGACATTGTGCAATGAAAAGCTTAAATCTAAAAACAATCATCTTATTTATTATTATCGTTCTAATTGTTGTTTTTGCCGTGCGAGCGGTTAAAAATGCCAAACAAAATGATGCCAATACACCCACTGCGAAACAGTATCCAGTGGTTGTTTCTAGTATTTCTCCGAGTCTAAAAGAAGTAACTTTGACATTACCCTACTTAGCACAAGTGGAAAACAACAAAGACGTCAATTTAGCATCCAAAATTTCATCACGGGTTAAATTTATCCAAGCCAGCGGCACGAAAGTCAAAAAAGGCGATGTCATTGCCGAATTGGACGATACGACTTTGGCAACAGGCACTGCCAGCATTGATGCACAAATTAAGGCACAACGCACCTTATTGAAAAGCTTAAAATCCACACACAAAAGAACACTAGAATTACTTGCCATGCAAGGGGCTTCCGTGGAGCAATCACAAAAAGAAGAAACTGCCATAGCCGCCGCTCAATCGAAAATAGAAACATTAAAACAAAACAAAGCCAATGTCTTAAACAACCTGACTTACACCAAAATTTTATCGCCTGTTGATGGCGTGATTTCCAAAACCTTGGTCAATGAAGGTGATATGTGTTTGCCCGGACACCCTGTGGCAAAACTCAGTGCCAGCAATGGTTTTTATTTGTTATTGCGTGTGCCCAGCGATTTAAAAATTTCAGCGGTGCAATTTAAAGGCAAAACCTTAACCACGCATGCTTTAAACAGCACTTTTAATGGTTTAGCTGAATACAAAGTCTTTCTCGATGATGAGATTAAACTAACCAGCGGTGATAGAGTTGAGGTCAATGTGGTGGTGTTTTCTGGGCAAGCCTATTTACTGCCCTTTGATGCGTTGTTGAATCGAGATGGGCAAAATTATATCTTGTATCAGCAAGGTGACAAGGTGCAATCCGCCATCATAAATGTACTTGAAAGTGGCGAACAAGGCGTGGTAACCACCGATAAGATTATAGCGAATAAAAATATTTTGGTCGCAAAAGGCGATATTTTATTGCGTGTGTTATCTGGTGCTTCCATTAAACTCAACTCCACTAAAGTCAACATTCAGGAATAAGGTCATGTTTAATTTTTTCTATAAAAGACCGTATTTGTTATATGCGGTGATTGCAGGATTTTTTGTGATGGGTGTTGTGGCATTAGTGACTTTGCCTAAAAACCTTTTCCCCGATGCAAACCCTGCTCAAGTTATTGTTATCACCAAAGTGCCAGGAGCTACGGCTCAAGTGGTTGCCAATACGGTTTCCAAACCCATTGAGCAAGAAATTTCACGTTTGGGCTTAATCACCGATGTCAGTTCGATAAATGTGGCAAACTTTTCCATCGTTAAAGCGGAATTTGGTTATGACAAAGACTTAAATGCTGCTGCGGTGGATGTTGCCAATGCCTTGTCAATCGCCAAAGGCAAGTTGCCAACCACTGCCAATCCAGCGGTTTATACCGTTGGTGATTTTACTTTGCCCGTGGATGTCATGTCCTTATCGCCTAAAAATGACAGTCTGTCATTGAGTGATGTGCGAAAAATTGCCGATTCTTTTATTAAACCTGCCTTATTGAGCAATACCGCGATTGGAAATGTGGAAGTTTTTGGTGGTTATGACAGTGCCATTAATGTTGAGATTGATCCTTATAAGGCTAAAAAATACAACATGGATTTTGATAAAATCAGCAAAGCCATCAGGGCTATCAATCACGATATTCCCATCGGCTTCGTCAAAGGCGATGACAGTTTTTATACCTTGAGTTTTTATGGTGAAAAAGACAATATTGAAAAGCTCAAAAACATTCCTTTGTTGCCCAATGTCCACTTAAAAGATGTGGCAGAAGTCAAGTGGTCGCACAAAAAACGCACCAGTGGTTATATCGGCAACGGCAAACAATCCATTGCCATGGCAGTGCAACGCGCACCCAAAGGCAGTGTTTTGGATGTCAGCAAAGCCGCACGAGCAGAGATGCAAAAATTACAGGCGCAGTATCCAAATATCAATTTTGAAATCTCCGACACGCAACGCAATTTGATTGAATTGGCAAATTCTAATATGCTTGATGCTTTGCGTGATGCCATTATTTTTACTTTGATTGTGGTGTTATTTTTCTTGGGTAATTTCCGTGCCATTATTGCCTCAGCCATTTCGATTCCTATGGTGTTTTTCTCCACCATGGCAGTGATTGGCATCATGGGAGGCGAGCTCAATATTGTCATCTATACTGCCATTATTTTAGCCTTAGGAATGTTGACTGATGATGCCGTGGTGGTGCTGGAAAATGTTGAACGGCACCTCAATGAATTGCACGAAGACTTAGAAACGGCCGTTATAAAGGGCACAAAAGAAGTCATTGCTCCAATTTTTGCAGGCACAATTGCTACCATTGCGGTGGTTTTCCCCTTGATGTTTGTCGGTGGATTTCCTGAGAAAATATTTAAACCTTTAATCATGACCTTAATCATAGCCTTGCTGATTTCATTTTTTATCTCAATCACGCTTATCCCACAATTATTAAAAGTTATGTACAAAAACGGCTTTAAAAAAACCAAGGTCGAAAAATGGTTTGAAAAAGCCTATGACAATACCTTAGGTCGTTTGGTCGAACCCTATGTCAATGTCATTAAATTTTCCAATGGCAAAAGAAAAATACTCAGACGGATTGTATTAAGCGTTGGCGTAATTGCCTTATTGCTCATCAGTGTCAAAACCATCATGCCAACCATTGGCAAAGATGCCATGCCACCAATGGATACAGGCATTGTTAAATCGCAAATCGCATTTTCAGCCAATGAAACCGTGGATTCTGCCGAAGCCAAAGTCATGCCATTCTTGCACTGGTTGCACCAACAAGATTGGGTCGAAAAAAGTTCAGTAGCCTTTGGTACCGAAGCTGGTGTTTTATCCATGGGCAACGGTAATTTACCCGCCGAGGCAACCATAACTATTTTATGTAAAGATAGATTTAGCCGCACATTAGACCTGTGGGAAATTGAAGACATTATTCGCAACAAACTGGCACAATTGCCCGGTTTAAAACGCAACGATGTATTTGATTTTGGAGCGACTGCCGTATCATCAGTCAAGGCATCGGTGGATGTGCGTTTAAGATCGCCCTATGTCGATGGTTTAACCGAAAAAACCCATAAAATCAGCCAAGCTTTGCAACAAGTCAAAGGCTTAACTTCAGTTTCCACCAGTTGGGACAAAGATGTGACCGAAATTGTATTGGATATTGATGAAAACAAAGCCTTGAGTTATGGCTTAACACCGTTTCAAATTGCTATGCAAATTCCTCTCAAAGGACAAGTCATTGGATTAAATGCTAATTTACAGTCTATGAATACACAGTTTGTACGCTTGTATTTAAAGGGCAAATTCAGTGAAAACATACAGACCTTACGCTTATTGCCGATTCAATCCAAATTTGGAGAGATTCCCTTACAATCCTTAGCAAAAATTAAAAAACGTCTGACCTATGCCAAAATTGAACGAGATAAACTTTTATACAGTGTCGATGTTAACGCCTACCGTGCCAAACGCCCGATTACGCATTTAACCGATGATGCCATTGCAGCGATTAATAAAATTGATGGTATAAACAATGTAATGATTAGTCAAGAAGGCGATATTGCCACCATCAATGACAGTTTTGCACGCATGATGAAAGCCATTGCATTAGGCATTGTCTTGTTATTATTGGTGTTAATTTCAATTTACCGCTCGGTGATTATGGCATTAATCATGATTTTGGTCTTACCTTTGTCTTTAATCGGTGCTGCTTGGGGCATGTTGTTATTCCATAAACCCAGTTGTATGCCGAGTTTATTGGGAATATTGTTATTGTTCGGCATCATCATCAAAAATGCGGTCTTGCTGATTGACTTTTACCAACAACACAAAGCCTCTGGCGAATCACCATTCACCAGTGCGATTGAATCGGTCAGAGTTCGTTTTCGCCCCGTATTAATGACCGCCTTCGGCACCATCGCAGGCATGATACCCATCGCCCTAGAACGTGCCGTTGGTTTAGAACGCTTGAGTCCATTATCGGATGTTGCCATTGGCGGCTTACTTATCGGTACATTGCTCACATTAATTTATGTGCCTATGTATGCCTATAGTTTTGATAGAGATACACAGAATTAAATATGTTTGATTTACTTGCCAATTGGTTGGTTTATTCGGTTTTTGGGCTGCAACAAGGCACAAGACTGGGCGATAGTGTGCACTTTTTTGTGCAGGACATTACGAAAATATTTTTTATGTTGGTGTTAATCATCTATGTCATGGGTTTGTTTCGTTCTTTTGTTTCACCTGAAAAAGTACGTGAATTTGTACGCGGCAAGCCTAAATTTTTGGCACGCATTTTAGCCATTGCTTTAGGTGCGGTCACGCCTTTTTGTTCCTGTTCTTCAGTGCCTTTGTTTATCGGTTTTGTCGAAGCAGGCATTCCTTTGGGAGTGACCTTTTCCTTTCTTATCGCCTCACCGATGATTAATGAAATAGCGGTTGCCATGTTGTTTGGGATTGTCGGTTGGAAAATCACGTTATTGTATATTTTGGCTGGTTTAATCGTCGCCTTTTTCGGTGGCATTATCATGGAATGGTTTAAACCTGAGAAATGGGTGGAAGATTATGTTTGGAAAATTCAAATGGGTCAAGTTGAAGCCATAAAAGCTGATGATTCTTTTACTGCTCGTCACCGTTATGCAATGAGTGAAGTTAAAGAAATTGTCGGTCGTATTTGGAAATGGGTGATTTTAGGTGTTGGAGCGGGTGCTTTTTTTCATGGTTACTTCCCACAAAGTTGGGCTCAATCACTCAGCGATACCAACAACTTTTTAGCCGTGCCCATGGCGGTAATTATTGGCGTACCACTGTATTCCAATGCTGTTGGCGTGATTCCATTGGCCGAAGCGATGCTACTCAAAGGTGTGGCATTAGGAACGACATTGGCATTTATGATGAGCATTGCTGCCATCTCTTTGCCAGAATTAATGATTTTAAGAAAGGTAATCAAGTGGCAAGCCTTGGCACTTTTTACCGCAATTGTAACCGTCTCGATTATTCTAGTCGGTTGGTTTTTTAATTTAATTATTTAGGAGAAAATAAAATGACAGTAAATAATGGTGTCAATGTAATGGCAGGTCTAATGATAATCATTGGCTTAACGGGAGCACAATTAACAGGACAGATAGATATAACACAAGTCAGTTGGTTGTGGTTGGTGGCTTTTGTAGGCATTAACCTTTTTCAGTCGGGTTTTACAGGCATTTGTCCGGCTAAGAAAATTTTAGCAAAATTGGGTCTAAAAGACTCAGATGGCAGTTGTTGTAAATGATGATTTTGAGGAAAACGAGGATATTAAAATGATAGAAGTAAAAGTATTGGGTTCAGGTTGTACCAATTGTAAAACAACACAAAAACTAATCGAACAAGTCGCTGCTGATAATCAAATCGAAGTGAACATAGAAAAAGTCGAAGACATGGCAGACATCATGTCTTATGGCGTGATGTCAACACCGGGTGTTATCGTTGATGGCAAAGTCGCTCATGCTGGTGGTATTCCTGATAAAGCGGCTATTTTATCGTGGTTAAAACCTGCTGGGAAAAGTTGTTGTGGTTAATAGAAGGGTTAATAATATAACGGAGGTTTATTAAATTAAACTTCCGTTACTTGCGATATTTTATTCAATTTTTACCCCTTATATTCTATGGTCAATCAATAGTTGTTATAACGAATTTTACAAATGAAAATTTAAGAAAATAATTTCTTCTGAATGAAGTTGACAACAGTCAACTTCATGAAGGATTTTTTATTTGTTCTACCGTAAATTGATATAATGATAACAATAAACATTTTGGAATAAATTAATGAAACTACAATTTTCACTTAAAAAAATCCTATTAATTATGGCTTTTTTTGCTTTTGCTACTCAAGCTCAAATCACTTTAGAAACTACCGTTGCTATAAACACTGATCCAGGCAACCCAAATTTTGATTTTTGTGGTACGGATAAGACCTTAGTCGTTGACCCAGGTACGCCGATTTTATTTTGTTTCAGGGCGACTAATATAGGACCATATCCCTATAATCTTCAGGATGCTTCGAGTCCTCATTTTGGAACAACACTACATAACTTTCCTTTTACTTTGCAGCCTGGAGCCAATGTTTGGCTAACCGAAAGGGAAAACGTGACAAGTACCGTCGTCCTTGATGGCACTTGGACGGCTCACAATGATTCATTATCTCCTCGTTATATTATTAAGGATATTACTTATAACTTTAATGACATCAGCTTAAGTGGCACTGATCTTGGTATGGGTGATGATGATGAAGTAAATATCACCTTGCCTTTTAATTTTTTATTAAGTGGTATCTATTCAAATAAAATGACGGTTGGAAATAATGGTGCAATTAAATTTGGTGAAACTTCTGTTCAAATTTCAAACAATAATCATGCATTAGGTTCAACCACAAATGAAAATTATATTGCTCCCTTATGGGACGATTTAACGCCAAGTAATACAGCTCCATTGGGACATGTTTATTATGAAACGATAGGAACGGCTCCAAATAGAGTTGCCATTGTTCAGTGGTCAAATCAGAATCATTTTGATATTGGCACTGGGGTTTCACCGACCGCAGCAATTTTTGAAGTCAAGCTCTTTGAAACAACAAATGAAATCCAATTCCATTACCAAGATGTTCTTTTCGGTGATGATGCAGATAATGGAGCGACAGCTACTGTTGGAATTGGTGGTGACAGCAATGCTATTGAGCATTCATATAACCAAGCTTCTCTAATCAACAATTCAGCTTTATCATTTACACGACCTGAAAGTGTGGGTTATATCGTCACCAAGAGTGGAGAAATTGGAGGCCCTGCCTATGATTTTGTTGATATTTTTTCAACTGGAACACCATTAAACATAGGTGATGAAGAAGAAATCGGCGTGACTATGGATTTTGCTTTCTTTTTGTCTAATTATTCATCGAAATTTATCACAATTGGCAACAATGGCGCCATTCGACTCGGTCAACAAGATGCCAATGTCTCTTATAGCAATTCGCAATTAGCCGATGATAAATCTCAAAATATCATTGCACCATTTTGGGATGATTTATCTGACTCACAAGGCAATGTCTACTATCAAACGATTGGAAGTGCGCCTTTTAGAACCTTTATTGTTCAATGGGATAAACGCCCACATTTCCAATTAGCAGGTGATACGGTAGGAACTATAACTTTTGAGATGAAATTATTTGAATCACAAAATAAAATTGAGTTTCATTATAAGAATGTGGATTTTGATACCTCAAGTCAAACCAATACGGGTTACGATTTTGGCAAAAGTGCAACGGTTGGCATAGCTGGTGGTATTCATGCAGCTCAGTACTCCTATAATAGCACTGATATTTCAAACAATATGGCGTTAATGTTTGCGCCAATACCACGTTCAGCCTCCGATACTGACTCAGCCAATGTCATTGTCAATGTTCCAGATATTGATGTCACTAATTACATTTCTGCTAATGTTTTTGATCCTAACCCTTCAGCTGGATTTAATTTGTCGTTTGATAATTTAGGGACTTATGATTTAAATTGGAGTGCCAATGATTGTGGTACAAGTGCAAGTTGGTTAGCCCTTGATGCTCCATTAAGTGGTACTCTCGTAGCAGGAGCAACAGCCCAAGTACATCTATCAATCAGTGCCAGTGGTCTCACTTATGGTACATACAATGATGATGTTTGCATTGACAGCAACGATCCTGATGAGCCAACCAAGATAGTACAAATAGCAATGAATTATATTAGTGATACAATATTTGAAAATGGTTTTGAATAAAATTATTTAAAAGTTACTCT
>JALWML010000228.1 GCA_027083915.1 Lysobacterales bacterium
TTTTATTGTTATCGCAAATAGACATTTACCCTATTTTTCACCTTTAAAACGAATATTCAAGAACTGTAAAGTACTCGCAACTAATAGAAAATTCAATTTGTTTATTATGATTAAATAACTTTAATTCCTATTCTCTTATCAGTTATACTAACCAAAATCACTAGAAAAGGTGCGCATTAATGGATAACAATTTAGACACAGTTATAAATACCATTTTAAATAAATGGGCTGTTGCTATTCAAATATCCATTATTTTAGTTATTGCCATCACCTTTGTTGCTCTTTGGAAAAAGTTTCCAAGAAAAATTGCATTTATCTGGATGAAAGCATGGCTATTAAATTTATTTGGTTTATGTGCAATTTTTGTTGTTCTTATACTTGCTGACAAAAAAGCTCCGTATACTTCGAAAACAATTTATTTAACCTATGCATTTTGTAAAGTTTGGTATGCCTTATTTTTAGTAAAAGGCTTAAATCATTTTCTTCTAGATGATTCTTATTTAGATTTTAAAAAAGCAATTACATGGCATTTTCTTGGACTGGTAGTTTTTTGTCTTTTATTATTTCTACCATTTTCCACCTTACATATTCAATTATTTGTTTATATCTTTGTTGGTATAACATTCATGATAGCTGGACTAAAACACCTAAGAAAACATCAAAACAATTACATTAAATTTCTTCAACTGGCTTTACTCTTTGAAGGCATAACTTTTTTACAACATGCTTTTGTTTTATATCCAACTTTGTGGGGAGGTTCTTACCCTAGCTACATGACTCATGTTTCCTTTTTTGATTCAGTAATCGAGCTTATTATCGGTATATCCTGTTTACTTGCTATCGTATATGAAATTATTGATGAAATTCAATACAGCAATAATGAAATGGAAAAAGCTCAGGACTCTCTTCGCGAATTGGTTGACATCGATCCTTTAACTGGCTTGTGGAACAGAAGAAAGTTACCGGTCTATCTTGATGAAATAAAACATAATGGCACCTTAGTTTATATTGACATTAATGATTTTAAGGTAATCAATGATACACGTGGACACAATATTGGTGATTTATGCCTAAAAAGAATGGCAAATTGCATGAAACTACTTTTAAACAAACAAGCAGGAATCTTTCGCTTAGGTGGTGATGAATTTTTAGTTGTTATACCAAAAAATTGCACCATAGAAAATGAAGATTTTATTAATCAACTTCAAACCAACTTATCTTATGCAAGCAAAAGAACCCCGGCATTGTCAATGGCTATTGGTACTGCTGAAATCAACTCTGAAACAAGTTATAATCAAGCTTTAGAAAAGGCAGATACTCTTATGTACCGATCAAAAGCTAAAAAGAAACATTAATCTTATCCCATATTGCAGGAAGTTCAGTAATCAATCCAGTATCACAACCTAATTTTTTCCACTGACCACTCGAATGAAAATCTGAACCAATTGATGCACTAAATCCGAATTCCGTACATAACTGAGCTAAATACTCTGTTTTATCGGGATTTTGATAGCCATTAACCACTTCAAGTCCATCACCTCCTAAGTTTTTGAAATCGGCTAGTAAGCGTCGTAGTTTTGCATTAGTTAACTTATAATATAAAGGATGAGCCAATACAGCAACACCTCTTGCTTTTTTTATGGCAAGAATAATTTCATCAAGGTTTAGCCATTTGTTTTTAACATCACCAATTTTTCCTGCACCCAGATATTTGTTAAAAGCCTGATTAATATCAGTGCAAATGCCTTGACTAACCAGAAGCTTGGCAAAATCAGGGCGACCAATGTAAAAACCATGACTATTGCTCTTTATCAACTCTAAAGCATTTTCTAATCCAAACTTTTCTAACCTTTTAGCAATTATCTTTGCGCGTTTTATGCGAACCATTTTTTGAGCCTCAACAATTTCTTGTAAGTGTTTTGATGTGACATCAATATTTAACCCAATAATATGGATACCAATTTTGTTCCACTGGGTTGAAAGTTCAATTCCAGTGATTATTTTGATTGGTGTTATTATTTTTTGATTATAAGCATCTAAGCTATCGTGATCCGTTATCGAAAGCATCTCGACCTTTCTTTGTTCCGCTAAATTAACGAGCTCAATTGGTGACATTTGACCGTCCGAACATGTACTATGGCAGTGAAAATCTACAATCACAAAAATTCATTTATCGAAGTCAGTGCATCACTAACCGTATAAAAAGAACCAAATACAATAATTCTATCTGTTGGTGATGCCATTACCTTAGCTTTAGTCATGGCAGTTTGTATATTTGGAAAGGAAGTAATCAGCGATGCAGAATTAGCTAAATGAGTCATTAAGTCTTTAACTGGCATTGCTCGCGGATTATCAACAGCTGAAACACACCAAATATCAATGACATCCTTAAAATACTTAAACCAACCGGCTGCATTTTTATCGGCCAATACGGCAAAAACAGCGATTGTTTTGCCGTTAATGGGATTAGATTTTAACCAATGGGACAATTCTTGAGCAGCTTGCTCATTATGCGAAACATCGATAATTATAGATGGATTAGTTGATATGACTTCTAAGCGACCCGAAAGCTTAATATCTAACAACCCCTTTTCAATGTCTTTATCTGAAATGCGTAGCTTATTACTTAATGCCTTGAGTGCTACCACAGCTGTTTTAGCATTTTTTTGTTGGAACTCCCCTTCTATATTTAATTTCAACGGCTGATTAGTTTTGACATTTTCAGTTAATATTAAATTTGCCCCACATTTTTTTGCATGCTGAACGATTGAATTAGGGCAGCTTTTATCACCATAGATAACAGGCTTATTCTTGCGCATAATTCCTGCTTTTTCATGAGCAATTGATTCGATGGTATTACCCAACCAATTGGTGTGATCAATAGCGATTGTCGTAATTATTGCACAATCAGAGTCAATCACATTAGTAGAGTCAAGTCGCCCTCCTAAACCAACTTCCAGCACTGCAACATCAACCTTTTCTTGTTTAAAAATAATTGCTGCTGCCAAAGTTGAGTATTCAAAATAACTAAGAGAAATTCCATTGAGATTTTGTTCTATCAATTCGAAAGCCGCTGTTATATGGTTATCACTTACAGCAATACTATTGATTTTGATTCTTTCGTTATACCGCAAAATATGAGGAGAAGTAAACTCCCCTACTTTATAACCTGATTTTTGAGCTATTGCCGAAACCATTGCAACCGTTGAACCCTTTCCATTGGTGCCTGCAATGCTGATAATAACTGGTGCAATTTTACCTAGCTTTAGACTTTTAAATACTGCAGCAACACGCTTGAGACCTAAATCAATTTTTTTACTGTGATTGATTTCAAGCTTATTAAGCCAAGATTCAAGCGACTTCTTTTTTTTCACTATTATCTTTATCTATTTCGTCTTTTGTAATAATTTTATCTGGTTCAATTGGCGCATCATTTTGCGGATGTAATAAAGCAAGCAATCGGGATATTGTCTCTCGCATCTCTCGTCTATCCACTATCATGTCAATTGCGCCATGTTCCTGTAAAAATTCTGAACGTTGAAAACCTTCTGGCAACTTTTCTCTTACTGTCTGCTCAATAACCCGAGGTCCTGCAAAACAAATCAACGCATCAGGTTCTGCAATATTAATATCCCCAAGTAAGGCAAGACTTGCTGAAACACCGCCTGTAGTTGGATTCGTTAAAACTGAAATATAGGGAATTCCTGCATTATTTAATTTTTTAATTGCAGCTGAGGTTTTCGCCATTTGCAAGAGGGAAAACAAAGATTCTTGCATGCGAGCACCACCCGATGCAGAGAAATTGATAAATGGAACTTTTTTTTCTAAAGCCAAATGTGCAGCCCGCACAAATTTTTCGCCGACAACTGAACCCATGGAACCGCCCATGTAATCAAAACTAAAAGCAGAGGCAATAATATCTTTTCCATGCAATTGACCTGACATAGCAATCAACGCATCTTTTTCACCCGTTTTCTTTTGCGCTTGGATTGTACGATCTTTATATTTTTTTGAATCTTTAAATTTCAAAGGATCTAATGATTCTAATTGAGCGGCAATTTCCGTTGTGGAGTTTTTATCCAAAAATGACAATAAACGTGCACGGCCGGTTAAACGACCATGAAAACCACACTTAGGACAAACACGTTTTGATTTTTCAAGTTCAGGTTGGTACAAAACCACATCGCACTTTTCACATTTCGTCCACAATCCTTCAGGAACATTTTTCTTTTTATTCCCGCCTTCGGTTCGAATTCTTGATAATTTAATTTTTTGAAACCAACTCATACTAATACCTTAATCGTTTTTTAAAGCCTTTGCTATCGGCTTTATGAATTTTTTAATTGTCTTCTTAATTTGTTTTTCATCACTGCATTGACCAAGTTTTTTAACCAGCGATGAACCTATAACAACAGCATCTCCATATTCAGCAACTGCTAAAGCAGATTCTACATCTTTTACACCAAAGCCAATAGCAATGGGTAGGTCAGTCAATGATTTAATGGTGGTGAATTTTTCAGATAAATCACCATAATCTACATTACTTGATCCTGTGACCCCTTTTAATGCCACGCAGTATATAAAACCACTGCTTTTAGAAAGGATAAATTCTTGACGTTTTTGTGTTGTAGTTGGAGCAATAAGAAAAATTTGTGACATGTTGTATTGTTTTAGAAGTGACAGTAAATCATCAGCTTCTTCTGGTGGCAGATCAACAATAAGCAAACCATCTACACCTGATTCTGATGCCTGTTTGACAAACTGTTGGTAGCCATATTTCTCAATTGGATTGAGATATCCCATCAAAATTACAGGAGTTTTATTATCTTTTTCTCGAAACTCTCGAACCACATCTAGTACCGAGGATAATGTCATGTCTTTTTCTATGGCAACCTCAGAGGATTGTTGAATAACAATACCATCAGCCATTGGATCTGAAAAAGGCATACCCAGTTCAATAATACTTGCCCCATTTTTTACTAAGGCATGCATGGTTGGCACCGTCATCAGTGGATGAGGATGACCAGCTGTCACAAAAGGAATTAACGCTTTTTGTGATTTTAATTTTAGTTTCTCAAACTTTTTACTTAAACGGCTCATAAGTTTATCCCTTCCAATGCTGCAATTGTATGAACGTCTTTATCACCTCTTCCCGACAGATTTACAATAATATTTTTTCCCTTAACAAGTTTTTGTGCCAATTTAATGCCATAAGCTACCGCATGAGAACTTTCAAGCGCTGGCAAA
>JALWML010000229.1:0-780 GCA_027083915.1 Lysobacterales bacterium
AATATTGCCTAGTTTATCCGCTAAGATACTTCTGACGCGGTCTGTTCGGATGCCATTTTTGTAATTGTATTGCTTGATGAGTTTTGGGCTTTTGCTTATGTCAAGTTGTAGGACTCCAGCGCCATAAGTGGCTACCCACAACGTTCCATCTGGTGCTTGACTTAAAGCACGAGCAGAATAAGTACCTAACTTAATATCTTTGGGCTCAAAGGTATGGAATGATTTTCCATCAAACCATGCCAAGCCTTTTTCAGTACCAATCCAAAGTGTTCCATCTCTTGTTTTTAATAAATCGCGGGCTAAGTTATGTGGTAAGCCATCATCGTGTCCATAAGTCCAAAATTGTTTACCGTCATAACGGTTGATGCCTGTTCTTGATGATATCCATAAAAAACCTAGGTCATCTTGTTCGATAGAGAAGATAACAGTGTCTTCAAGCCCGTCAGCAATACTTAATGATGCAAAAGGCATCTGTTGTGCAATTGCTTGATAGCAAATGATAATAAGGAGAAGAGTAGAAATTAAAAATTTACGAATAAAGAAGAAATCAATCAAATTTCTATTTGATTGAAATTTAACACAAAGCATTGTATTAATTTTCACAACGATTGATGTTTTATTCATTGTTTTTCTCAGCCCTCCTGAAATGTGTAAAACCTCTTTATGTTATATTTTACTCCTTTTTGCTTATAAAATACTAGTTATTCACGATTAATGTTCTAAACGTCGCTAATCATGAATAACTGTAACTCTAAATCCAACTGTATTTTTCCGTTCGGT
>JALWML010000229.1:790-5241 GCA_027083915.1 Lysobacterales bacterium
ATTATATAATGATAACTCATTTTTCTTTGATAGGTTTGTGCGCGTCACAGTTTCTTGACAATCACTGTTTTTTCTTGCTCTTCCATCTGTTGGTGCATCTAAGTAATTTGGGTGCCAACAATCGGCTATTAATTCTGAAATTGAAATAGTGGGGTTTTTTAGCTGATACGGGTTTCCTTGTATTGTTGAACTAGCAGCAAACTCCCATTGTGCTTCGCTTGGTAGTTGATAGTTTTTACCAGATAATGATTTTAACCAATTAACAAACTGTTGACTATCTTGGTAGCTAATATTGACCACGGGGTTTTGCTCTCTACCTTTATCTTCATCATCAGGCAAGTAAGTGCAAAATCCATCAGCATAGCAAGAATCCCATTGTTTGAAACTCACAGGAAGTTGACTCATACTGAATTCTCTAATATACACATTATGTGCTGGTTTTTGTGTGCTTGGTCCAGTTTCATTACCCATCGTGAAAGTGCCAGCTTTAATAACCACCATTTGAGGGCAGTTCTTACAGATTTTAAAGGTTTCGCCAATATCTCTACCAGGCCATTTGTTTTCTGACTTGAGTTTAAATAATAAGGTTTTAGTTGGTAAACCATTTATTGGCAAATTCTTGAGTTTTTGGTAAGTTTTAATTAGGCTTTTAGTCTGTAAATCTAAGTTTCCTGTTTGACTTAAATCCTTATATTTTAAACGAATGAGTTGTGCTTGAATTTCCTTTATTAGTTTTTTCTTTTCTTGAGCAACTTTAATTAATCTTTGTTTTTGATTCTTTTGTTTTAGGTCGGTAGCTTCTTGTTGCTGTTGTGCTTGTTGGGCTTTGAGTTGAATGGCTTTGAGTTTCTTTAATTTCTGAATGTTTGCATCAATTTCTTCTTGGTGTTTGTTCTTTGGGTATTGAGTGTTAAACTTTTGATAAGCATCTTCGCTATTAGTTAATAAAGTTTGCTTCCAATGTTCTTGTTCGATTGATGCAATTTTGTTAGATAGTTCATTAATGAGAATTTCATCAACAATACCAGTGATGACAAGCTGGTTATCTTGTTCAAATTTTTTAATGCTTTGTTGGGTTCTTATATCCAACTCTCCATTTTGAGCAACTTTATAACCCAAAAGATTGAGTTTTTTCTGAGCATTTAGAACGGATATATTTATTGTTGGTGCTTTAAATTTATTTTGTTTGGGCTGTTCAATTGTCGGGGCAAAGAATGAATTCCATTTTGATGTAATGGCGTTAACAGGCAGTATCTCGCTAATTTTCTTTTTATTAATAATGTGTTCATAGGAGACATACCCAACAACGGTCAACAACAATAAAACCATCAAAAAAAGTAACTTTTTTAAAAATCCAAAGCCAGATTTTTTGTTCTCTTGATTATACTTATGAGTATTTAAAATAGTCTGATCATGTACAGAAATATCTGGTCGTGCAGATATAACTTGCGATTTAAAAGAGTGCGTATCTGGGCTAATTTCTTTTTTTGCAACAATGGGTTCTGAAGCATTTAAAGGCATAGTTTGATTCGTTTCACTAGTGCTATTGGATTTAGTCCATAATGAAGACCATTCAGATAGGTTTTTTGGGCGATCACTAACTTGTAGCATTAAACCACGGTCAATAGCTTGAAGAAATGCTGAAGAATTAAGGCGTTCAGATAATTTTGCAATGGTATCATCATGTAGTCTATTCATGATATCAGGGGGTTTTTCCCCCGTAACACACAAATAGGCTACTGCTGCAAGTGAGTAAATATCAGACCATGGACCAATTTTCCCCTTTGTGCTGTATTGTTCTAATGGTGCATAACCAGGAGTAATAATTGTTGTAACTTTTCGTGATTTATCGCCAATGGCTTGTCGAGCAGCACCAAAATCAATTAAAACAGCTGAGCCATTAGCACGAAACATGATATTGTCAGGTTTTATGTCTCTATGTAAAATGCCTTCCTTATGTACGAGTTGCAATCCATTGACAATGGAGGTAATGATTTCTTTGAGTTCTTGTTCATCCATGGGTTTGTCTTTAGAAATCATATCAATTAAACAACCGCCTTCGCAGTATTCCATAACGATATAAGCCGTACCATTTTCTTTAAAAAAACGATAAATCCTGACAATACTCGGATTTTCAAATTTAGCTAAGGTTTTTGCTTCATTTAAAAAGGCATTAAGACCCCACTTGTAGGTTTTTTCAGAAGCACTGCTGCGTGGTACGATTTTTGAATCAGATTCTCGAACGGCATGTTCGGCAGGCATGTATTCTTTGATAGCGACATGTTTTTCTAAATGTGTATCAAAGGCAAGGTAAGTTAACCCAAAACCACCTTCACCAAGCAGTTTAATGATGCGGTATTCCCGCAGCATGGTATCAGGTTGTAAGGTATGCAATGCCATTAAGAAATAAGTTGATTGAATATTGCTATCTTAACACTAAAATGCCAACATGAAAACAGTTCATATTGGCATTGGATTTTCTTCTATATGACTTTTACATTTCCAGTTTTGAAATATCTGCAATAGCATTAAACAATACCCTTAGCTGCTTTAATAAAGCCAGTCGGTTTAAGCGTATTGCTTGATCGTCACTGTTGACCATGACTTTGTCAAAAAAGTTATCAACAGGTTCAGCTAATGAAGCAAGATGTCTAAAAGCATCTACGTATTGGCGTTGTTCGACTTCTTGAGTGAAAAGTCGTTTCATTGATTCAATAGCACCAAATAAGATTTTCTCTTGTTCCTCATGTAATAAAGCAATAGTGACAGAATCAGGGATTGTTTCCTCAGATTTTTTCAAAATATTACCAATGCGCTTGTTAGCGGCAGCAAGAGCTGATGCGGCAGTATTTTCTTTAAAGGCAACACAAGCTAAAATACGAGAATTGCAATCATCTAAGTTTTCAGGTTTAAGCTCTAAAACTGAATCAACTATATCATGGCTTATACCTTGTTCTAGGTAACTGTGTTTGAGTCGTTGACTGATAAAAGCTTCAATATCTTTTTGCATACTAGCATGATTTAATGAGTCGATAGCAATCTGATTAAGGCTGGTATGTATTAATTCGTACAGATTAACTGGCAATTTTGCTTCTTGCAAAATACGAATAACTCCTAAGGCAGAACGACGTAAGGCAAATGGGTCTTTGTTACCGGTTGGTTTCTTGCCAACAGCAAAAATCCCACAAAGTGTATCCATTTTATCCGCCAATGATAACGCTTGTCCTAAGGTCGTTTCAGGAATACTATCCCCAGAGAAAGTTGGTTTATATTGTGTGGTGATGGCAGCGGCAACATTTTCATGCTCTCCTTGAGCTGCAGCATAATAGCCACCCATTATACCCTGCAAATCAGGAAATTCATCGACCATATCCGTTACTAAATCACATTTTAACAACGTGGATGCACGTTCTATTTGATGAATATCTAAATCGAGTTTGCTGCCAAGTGACAACATGATTTTGCCAATGCGTTTACACTTATCACCGATAGAACCCAACTGTTTTTCAAAGGTCATTTTATCCAGCATAGCAAAGCGAGAATCAAGTGGTTGCTTTTGGTCTTGTTCCCAGAAGAACCGAGCATCGGCAAGTCTTGGGCGAATGACTTTTTCAAACCCCTTAACGACTTGCGCAACATCTTTGGATTCGATATTAGCCAATGCCACAAAGTTTGGCATCAATTTATTATCATCATCAAAAACAGGGAAATATTTTTGGTGTTTTTGCATGGATGAGATTAAGGCTTCAGGCGGAACTTGTAAAAAGTCCTCGTCAAAGCTACCAACCGTTGCTACAGGGTATTCAACAATCGCAGTGACTTCTTCTAATAAACTATCATCAGTTCGAGCAGTGCCATTAATGGTTTGGGCAATAGCTATAACTTGTTGCTTTACTTTTTCTTTACGCGTGATTTGATCCACTTCAACACGCACATCCATCAATTGTTGCACATAAGTGTCAGCAGAATTGATGGTAATAAAATCAGGAAAGTGAAAACGGTGTCCACGTGATTGGTTACTTGTAGCAAGTCCAAACATTTCAAATGGAATAACTTTTTCATCTTGCAACAAAATCATCCAATGCACAGGACGAATAAAGCTAAAGCTGTTATTGCCCCAACGCATGGGTTTTGGAATTGGTAATTTTTTGATGCTGTTTTGAATAAAGTCAGGCAATAATTCGGTTGTTTTACGCCCCTTTTCCTCAATATCAAACACCAACCATTCGCCTTTGTCGGTTTTAAGTGTTTGTAAGTCAGCCACTTCTGCACCAACAGATTTTGCAAATCCAATGGCAGCAGGTTTTGGGTTACCGCGTTCATCAAATGCGGCAACTACAGCAGGACCTTTGCGTTGCATCTTCTTATCGGCTTGCCCTTCATCAATGTTTTTTAAGATGAAAGCAAAGCGGCGAGGGGAAGCAAACCAACGCGAGTTGTCTTTATCAAAG
>JALWML010000230.1:0-13921 GCA_027083915.1 Lysobacterales bacterium
GTCATGACAGGTGGTGGACCAGGTGTCATGGAGGCGGCTAACAAAGGAGCTTTTGATGAAGGAGCTGACAGTATCGGTCTTAACATTGACTTGCCATTTGAGCAATTTCCAAATCCCTATATTACAGCAGGTTTGTGTTTTAGTTTTCGTTATTTTGCCTTAAGAAAATTACATTTTATGCACCGAGCACGCGCATTAGTGGCTTTTCCAGGCGGTTTTGGTACATTTGATGAGTTGTTTGAAGCACTCACTGTTATTCAAACCAAAACAATCAAACCAATTCCCATTGTTTTAGTGGGTAAACATTATTGGGAAAATGCCGTCAATTTTGAATTTTTATCCCAAGAAGGCGTTATCAATCCTGAAGACTTGGATTTATTTAAGATTGTCGAGACAGCCCAACAAGCCTGGGATTATATTTTGGGTTGGTATCAGCACAGGAAATCTGAAATTTAATAGATGTTATTCACTTCACCAACATTCCTCTTTGGTTTTTTGCCAATTGTTCTTTTGTTGTATTATCTGCTTCCTAACAAAAGTAAAAATACTTTACTCTTGTTAGTGAGTTTGATTTTTTATGCTTGGGGTGAATTACAGTATGTATGGGTTTTAGTTGCTTCGATTATTTCAAATTATGTTTTTGGTCGATTTATTGATAAGAATCGTTCGCACTATTATTGGCTATTTATTGGTGTTGTTTTTAATTTAGGTTTATTGTTTTATTTTAAATATTATGGTTTTGTCAGTAATAAACCTGACAGCATTCATTTACCTTTAGGTATTTCATTCTTCACTTTTCAAGCCATTTCTTATTTAGTTGATGTCAAAAGACAAAAAGCAAAGGTGCAATTTAATATTCTAAATTTAGGCTTGTATATTTCCTTATTTCCTCAACTCATTGCCGGGCCTATTGTGCGTTATAATACCATTGCAAAGCAAATAAAGCAGCGGATACACAATACACCATTATTTGTAGCAGGAATCGAACGATTTACTTATGGTTTAGCCAAAAAAGTTCTTATTGCCAATGCTCTGGGAGCTGTTGCTGATCCTATTTTTGCTTTAGATAATTCTCAGCTTAGTTTGTCCTTGTCTTGGTTAGCTATTGTTTGTTTTAGTCTACAAATATATTTTGATTTTTCAGCTTATTCTGATATGGCGATAGGATTAGGAAGAATGTTTGGATTTCAAATACAGGAAAATTTCAACTACCCATATATCGCCACTAGCATTCAGGATTTTTGGCGCCGTTGGCACATTTCATTATCAACTTGGTTCAAAGATTACCTGTATATTCCGCTAGGAGGTAATCGAAAGGGTACTCTGCGAACATATTTTAATTTATTGTTGGTATTTATTTTGTGTGGTTTTTGGCATGGAGCGAGTTGGAATTTTTTGGTTTGGGGTTTGTTGCATGGTTTGTTCTTAATTATTGAGCGTTTGGGTCTGGCAAAATTTTTACAGAAAATACCTCGCCTTTTTAGTCGCATATATACCTTGTTAGTGTTAATGGTTACTTGGGTATTTTTTAAAATTGAAAATTTAGCCGATGCATTGTTATTCCTGAAGAAGATGTTTTATATTAATCACGAATCTATCACTGTATATTCCTACCATTATTTTATGAATAATTATTCCATTATTGCCCTTGTCACTGCATTGATTTTAGCTACGCCAATTGCCAAAAAATATGTAACTTACTATCCAGACCAATTCTTTAAAGGCTCATTAATAGCTGTTAATATGCGGATGATTTTTATTGTGACATTGTTTTTTCTTTCTTTGATAGTGATATCGGCTGCCACGTATAACCCTTTTATTTATTTTAGGTTTTAAAGATGGCACGTCAAAGAATACAAAATTATATCATATTGTCAACTTTTATCGCTTCAATTGCTCTGACAAGTATTTTTGGCATTGTCTTGCCAAAGAACCCAAATGAGGCGCTAGAAAAATACCGTATTTCTCAATTACCCAAAAAACCTGAAAATATTTCACAGTGGTTGAAATTTCCAAAAGAAATTAATACTTATTATGCCAATCATTTTGGTTTTCGGTTTCCATTATTGGCACTCTATCGCCATTTAAAGTTTGTACTAGGTGATGTGCCACTCAAAACTGCTCTTTTTGGCGATGAGCCTGGATGGATTTTTTATAAGAGCCAAACCGATGGTGATATTATTGGAGATTATAGAAACATTAATAGCTTTTCTCCCAAACAATTACAAAGTATAGTCTCTAGACTTTTAGTCAAGCAAAAATATTTAGCGCAGCAAGGAGTGAAATTTTTATATGTTATTGCCCCATCAAAACATTATATTTATCCAGAATATCTGCCAGATTACATAAAACCATTAGAAAAAGAAAATAAAATTGAACAGTTGGTTAGTTAATTAAAAAAACACCCTGAAATTAATTTTGTTTATTTAGCACCATTTTTACGACAAGTGAAAAATCAACAATTGCTCTACTATAAAGGCGATACACACTGGAATTCTTTCGGAGCCAATATCGCCCAATATGAAATTGCAAAGAAAGTTAAACAGCTATTTCCCAATAAAATTAAACTTTTTATACTCAACAAAGAAGACTTTGTTACTGAGGATTATCAAGGTGACTTGGCTCAATACATGGGGCTTGGGGATTTTTTCATTGAAAAGCAATTTATCCCACAGCTTGATGATTGTAGCTCTAATTATTTACCAAAAAAGAAAAAATACAACCAAACATTTAGTACCAGATGTCGAGAGAAGGGTTTAAAATTATTGGTTTATAGAGATTCTTTCTTTAGTAGTTTGCAACCATTTATTTCGACTTATTTTGCAGAGGCAAAATTTATCTGGAAATCCTTGAATTTATCCGAGTTAAAAAACCAACTGAAGCAATACCATCCAGATTTAGTTATAGAAGAAAAGATTGATCGATATATTAAGTAAGGTTATTTTATTAATTTTTGCCCTGCTTTTTTTATCGTCTCTGCATCTACTTTGTTTGGAATAGTTATACCTTTAATAGCAGCTGGTCTTTGCGCAATGCGTTCAACCCAAGCATTGAGGTGAGGAAAATCTTTAATTTCAATCCCAGGCCAATAAGCAATATGTACCCATGACCAATTAGCAATATCAGCAATAGAGTAATCACCAGCTAAATAGTCGCGTGTTGCTAAATGTTTATCCATGACTCCAAAGAGTCGTTTGACTTCATTTTGGTATCTATCAATAACGACTTGAATTTTTTCTGGAAAATAACGCACGAAAACATTGGCCTGTCCCATCATTGGTCCAATACCTCCGACTTGAAACATGAGCCATTGCAATACTTCATATTTATTCTCTTTTGGAAAAAAATGTTGGTATTTCTCTGCTAAATAAACCATGATTGCACCACTTTCAAAAATTACATTATTGTTATCGGTATCACGAATAACAGGAATCTTGCCATTTGGATTCATCGCTAAAAACTCTGGTGTTTTTTGTTCATCCTCGCTTAGGTTAACTGGCTTAACTTTATAGTCTATTCCTAATTCCTCAAGTAGTATTGAAATTTTCCATCCATTGGGTGTGGCTGCAGTATAGAGTTCAATCACTATTTTGCGCCTCTTTCTCTAGTTTTTTCATTGCCATCTTTCGCTTTAATGGAGATAAGTGGTCCAAAAATACAATCCCTTTTAAGTGATCGATTTCATGCTGTATACAAACTGCCAAGAGTTCATCTGCTTGCAATTTTTTTTCTTCACCTTTTTCATTGAAATATTCAACCTCTACGGTGCTTGCTCTTTTGACATTTGCATAGATTCCAGGAACAGACAGGCAGCCTTCTTCGTGTATTTGTACACCGTCTTTTTTTATAATTTTGGGATTAACTAAACACAAGGGTTGATTTTTTTCTTCAGAAATATCAATCACTACAAGTTGGATATGTTTATCAACTTGTGTGGCGGCTAAGCCGATTCCAGGTGCTTCATACATGGTTTCAAGCATGTCCTTTGCAAACTGCTGAAGTTTGTGATTAAATTCAGTGACAGGTTTTGCAATTGTTTTTAAACGTTTGTCAGGTAGTGTTAGTATGGTTAGTTTTGTCATTGCATAAGTGTAATAATTAGTTGCTTCATTATAATATTGGGCTTAATTTTTTAAAGACAATACTGTAATTTCTTCATTATTGCTTAAAAAATCTCGTTTTTTTCATAAAAATGCCACGAGATTCACGTTTTTTGGTTTATTTTAGGGTATAGTTTGTCTAAACTAATCACAATAAAATCAAGGATTTGTCGGAAATGCTTAAAAAACTACATTTACTTTTAATTGCTGTATTTTTAATATCAGCATCTTCTCAAGCAGAGATTGAATTAAACCCTACGCACCCAGATACCTATACGGTTGTTAAGGGAGATACTTTATGGGATATTTCTGCACGGTTTTTAAAATCGCCTTGGGTATGGCCAGAGGTTTGGCATGCAAACCCTCAAATTGAAAACCCACATTTAATTTATCCAGGTGATGTTATTTCATTAATTTATGTTGATGGCAAACCTACATTACAAGTTAGTCGTGGTCACCCAACAATTAAGCTTTCGCCAAAAGGACGAAAGATAGATCACCATACTGCAATACCGACCATACCCCTTGGAGATATTGAACCATTTTTAAGAAAACTCAGAATACTTTCTCAAGAAGATATTGACAATGCCCCTTATATTGTCTCCATAGAAGAGGGACATGTAAAGGGGTCAAAACCTAATTTAATTTATGTTAGAAACTTAAAAGCTAGACAAGGTGATGAATTTGCCATTGTGAGACCAACCGTCATTTACAGAGATATTCCTGTACATTATCCATGGGGTACTTCTGAATACAAAGATAGAAAAACCGAGTCTTTGCCTTGGAAAAAAACCAGCCCTTCTACAGGCAAAGCTTACATGACCAGGTTTTGGAAAAAATATATCGATAGAACTTACTGGAACAATGTTGATATTTTAGGTTATGAAGTGGCAGATATTGCAAAAGCTAAGGTGACGCGAGTTGGTGACAAAGATATTACAACGATGGGTGTTAGCGGCAATATTTTCGAAATCGACGAAGGTGATTTAATCATTCCCTTAAATGATGTAAGGTTTGATGCCTATTTCCAGCCGAAAGGTGCATCAATTAAAGATAATAATATTCGTATTGTTGCTTTAAACAACTCTAATTTTAGATCTGGTAAATTCCAAATTGTTGCTATAAGTCGAGGCTCTGTGGATGGTGTCGAGCATGGAGATGTTTTTGAGGTTTATCGACCAGAAAGAGTCATTCGTGATGAAGTAATGCACCCAAAAAATGACTTAAAAACATATCTCAGACCCTCCAAAGCGATGGTGACATTACCAGAAGAGTACTTGTCAAATATTATGGTTTTCAAAACTTTTGATCATATTTCATATGCATTAATTGTTTCTGGCAATCGACCAGTTAAGCTATTTGATTTTGCACGAGCGCCATAATTTAAGCATACATAATACTAAAAGGCTCATTTTTGTGAGCCTTTTTTATTTTCACTATCAAAATAGGGTTTAAGTAAGGAGAAATAACATATGGATAACAATGATGCGTGGTTGTTATTGAATAAAATCAAGGGACTTGGTATTGTAAAAATTAATAAATTACTTACCGTGCATGAATCAGCTGAAAATATTTTTAAACAAAAACACTTTCCTGACTACATCAAATTAACCCAGGACACAAAAGAGGCGATACGAAAGGCTAATACTGATTTGATTCGCAAAGATTTAGAATGGCTTACAAAAGACAATAACCACATATTGCCAATAACTCATGATTTGTATCCGCCGTTACTCAAAAAATCTGATTCGCCACCACCACTCTTATATATAACGGGGAACCCTAATACTTTGTTACAACCACAGTTGGCGGTTGTTGGAAGCCGAAATGCTACATCAGTTGGTTTAAAGAATACTTATTCTTTTTGTTCATCTTTGGCAGCAAATGGTTTGACAATTACTAGTGGCATGGCTCTGGGTGTGGATGGGACCGCACATAAGGCAGCTATTGAAGCACAAGGGATGACAATTGCTGTGATGGGGAACGGTTTGGATACCGTATACCCCGCCAAGCATCGTGAACTTGCTCACTTAATAGCCCAAAATGGTGCGTTAGTTTCAGAGTTTAGTATTGGAACTAAACCACACCATTATAATTTTCCTCGAAGAAATCGAATTATTTGTGGCCTAAGCTTGGGTACATTGGTTATAGAGGCAGGTCTGCAAAGTGGCACTTTGATTACGGCAAGACAGACGATGGAAAATAACAGACCAGTGATGGCAATTCCAGGCTCTATTCACTCACCTCTTGCTAAAGGTTGTCACTTGCTCATCAAACAAGGTGCTAAACTTATCGAGTCAGCAAATGAAATTATTGAGGAATTAACACCACTTGCACATAGTTTGACAGAAGATTTATCAGGAAAAATTAAGGATATTGCTGCCAGAGAAAAAGAGATTGATTCAGAGCATGAACACCAAAACATCTTAGATGCCATTGGTTATGAAGCCACCCCAATTAACCAAATAATTGAAAAAACAGGCCTTGAAATATCAGAACTATCTTCTGTACTTTTGATTCTTGAATTAGAAGATAAAATTCAGACTCTTGCGGGAGCACAGTATATAAGAGTGTAAAAAACACACTGAGAATAAAATATAAACCTTGAATAAAAGAACAAATTTAGATAATGTGCATACAGAAAAAGTAATCTACGTTATTTTTTTACAAATTTATAGCTATTTTTTTAGTTTAAAAACAGCTCAATAGGCAACCAAATACACTATGGCAAAAAACTTACTCATTGTCGAATCACCGGCAAAATCTAAAACAATCGAAAAGTATCTTGGCAAAGATTACAAAGTATTAGCATCCTATGGACACATCCGCGATTTACTCGCAAAAACAGGGGCAATTGATACCGACAACAATTTTGAAATGACTTATGTTGAGGTCGAGCGAAACAAAAAACACATTGATGCCATTGTTAGGGAAGCAAAAAAGGCAGACAATATCTATCTCGCAACCGATTTGGATAGAGAGGGAGAGGCCATATCTTGGCATGTTCTAGAAATATTAAAAGACCGCAACATCATTAAAGATAAAAATGTTTACCGAGTGGTATTTAGTGAAATTACTAAAAATGCCATTAAGGAAGCTGTTGCCAATCCACGCGAGCTTTCAACTGATTTAGTAGATGCCCAACAAGCCCGTCGCGCACTTGACTATTTAGTGGGGTTTAATTTATCACCTTTACTTTGGAAAAAAGTCCGTCGAGGTTTATCCGCAGGTCGTGTTCAATCGCCTGCTTTGAGCATGATTGTAAACCGTGAAGCTGAAATAGATGCTTTTGACCCACAAGAATATTGGACAATTGCCACTCCAATGGTCAAAGACAATTTTGAATTTAATGCCAATCTTATTCAACTGGACGGCCAAAAGCTCAAAAAATTTGACCTAAATAATAAAGAACAAGTTGATGGCGTTTTAAAAACACTAAGGAAACAAGCGGGTGACACATTAACCGTTACAAAACTAACCGAAAAACAACGCAAAAGACGTCCTGCTGCCCCATTTATTACTTCAACTCTGCAACAAGAAGCCGCTCGAAAGCTTGGCTATTCAACACGAAAGACCATGCAGATTGCACAGCAATTGTATGAAGGAATGTCTGTTGATGGAACAGTGCAAGGTTTAATTACCTATATGCGTACGGATGCCGTGATTTTATCAAAAGATGCTTTGGCAAATATTCGTCAAACCATTGCTAGCGAGTTTGGCAGTGAGTTAGTGCCAGAAAAACCCAACTACTACAAAGGTAAATCTAAAAATGCTCAGGAGGCGCATGAGGCAGTGCGTCCAGTTAATGCCTCTTTAACTCCAAAAAAGGTCAGTGGTTCATTAGATAAAGACCAACTAAGATTATATGATTTAATTTGGAAACGTTCTTTGGCATGCCAAATGACGGATGCATTAATCGGAACTGTTTCTGCCGATTATGAATTTGGTGATGCCCATGTTTTTAGAGCAACGGGTTCCACTGTTATCAAAAAAGGCTTTCTGACTGTCTATGAAGAAGGCAAAGACGATGAGAAGAAGAAAAAAACCAATGTTTTGCCACGTTTAAAAGAGGGAGATACTTCAAAAGTAGTCAAGATTGAAGGCAAGCAACATTTTACCGAACCACCGCCTCGCTATTCTGAGGCGAGTTTGGTAAAAGCATTAGAAGAGTATGGTATTGGTCGCCCTTCAACTTATGCTTCGATTATTAGTACCTTACTTAACCGAGATTATGTAGAACTTGAACAAAAGCGCTTTATACCAACAGATATTGGAAAAGTTGTTGCTCGATTTTTGCAAAAACATTTTGAAAATTATGTGGATTATGATTTTACTGCTCGTTTAGAGGATGCATTGGATGCTGTATCTCGCGGAGAGAAGGACTGGGTTCCTTTAATGCGAAAATTTTGGAATCCATTCATCAAGTTGGTCGAAGAAAAAGAAGAGTCTGTCAGTCGCGAAGAAGCACAATACCAACGTGTACTTGGCACTGATCCTAAAACAGGTAAGCCAGTAACAGCTCGAGTCGGGAAATATGGCTCTTTTGTACAAATTGGTCATCGTGATGATGAAGATAAGCCACAATTTGCTGGTTTATTACCAGGACAAAAACTTGATAAAATCACCTTTGAGGAAGCAATGGAGTTATTTAAGCTACCTCGTACACTTGGTGAAACGCCAGAAGGTGAAAAAGTTAGCACAAATATTGGACGATTTGGTCCCTATGTTCGATACGATAATAAATTTGTATCCATAAAAAAAGATTTTCCAGCAACACCTTATGATATTTCTTTGGAACAAGCGCTAGAACTAATTAAAGAAAAGAAAATCGCTGATGCTAATCGTATGATTACAACATTTGATGATGGCATTCAAATTTTAAATGGTCGCTGGGGACCTTATGTGACTGATGGTAAAAAGAATGGAAAAATTGTTAAGGGTACAGATCCAAAATCATTAAGTCATGAAGATTGTATTGAAATTTTAGCCAATACACCTGATAAAAAATCACGTTTTAAGAAAAAGACTAAAAAGAAAGTTGCTAAAAAGAAAGCTATCAAAAAAAAGGCCACTAAGAAAAAAACCAACAAAAAGAAGGTTGTAAAAAAGAAGACAAGTCCAAAAAAAGCAACTAAAAAAACAACTACAAAGAAGTAAGTGATGAATTCTACAGAGCAACAGGTGGAACAAGCCGTCAGTGTCATTAAATCAGGTGGCATTGTTGCTTATCCAACTGAGTCTGTTTTCGGTTTAGGGTGCGACCCGTTTAATCAAAAAGCGGTGGAGAGGATTTTGCAAATCAAGGGGCGTTTGCAAGAAAAAGGTCTTATCGTTATTGCTTCTCATGTGCAGCAAATAGCGCCATTAATTCAACCGAAACACCCAAATGATTTGGCACGAGCGTTAAAGACTTGGCCTGGTCATCATACATGGATTTTCCCTAAGTCATCACGAGTGCCTGCTTGGATTTCGGGCAACTTTGAGACAATTGCGGTTCGCGTTAGTGCCCACCCTATTGTCAAAGCTTTATGTGACAACCTAAATGGGTCTCTGGTGTCAACCAGTGCCAATATCGCAAACCAAGCTGTCTTGAACTCAATAAAAGACATTGAAATGCAATTTGGTGATAAAATAGACGCCTTTATTAACGCACCTTTGGGCAATTACGATAAACCCAGTACAATAACAGTTGCACATACATTAGAACAACTTCGATAAAATTTTGAACATAGATTTTAAAAACCGCTTATATTCCATAGCGACATTTTTACTCACGCCAGTGGTGCTGTTTCGACTTGCCTCACGTGGTATAAAGGCGCCTGCCTATTTTAGAAGGTGGAAAGAGCGTTTTGGTATTTTTCCAAACCCGAATTTTAAAAAATCCATTTTGATTCATGCAGTTTCTGTTGGCGAAGTTAATGCAGCTATTCCACTTATTAAAGCCTTAATGGAAACCTACAAAGAGCATGACTTTGTTATTACTACGGTGACACCAACGGGCTCGGATCGAGTTCAACAAATATTTGGCAATACTGTGTTTCATTTATATTTACCCTATGACTTGTCGGGTGCCGTTAAACGATTTTTGAAAAAAATAAACCCAGACTTGGCCGTTGTTATGGAAACAGAAATTTGGCCTAACCTTTTTCGGTTTTGTAAAAAAAGAAATATACCTATTGTCGTGGCTAATGCTCGATTATCAGAACTCTCCTTAAAGGGTTATAAATGGGTGCAGTCACTGGCAACTATGGCGGTTAATAACACTAAATTTGTCGCAGCACAAACCCAAACAGATGCCGATAGAATGATTCGACTTGGTTGCGATGCTGACAAAATATATGTGGTGGGCAGTTTAAAGTTTGATATTATAATTGAACAAGATATTATCGAAAAAGGACAAGCAATTCACGAACATGTTGCTCAAAATCATTTGATTTGGATTGCAGCAAGTACACACCAAGAAGATGAGCTTGAACTATTAGAGGCTTATTCATATTTAAAGAAAAAACACCCAAGTTTATTATTGATAATTGTTCCACGTCACCCAGAACGTTTTCAGGTTACGGCACAGGCTTGCATCCAAAAGGGCTTTAACACTCAGTTACGTAGCAAATGTGGTCTTTACGATATAGATGCCGATGTTTTTATCGTTGATACGATGGGTGAAATGCTCGAGTTTTATGCCGCCTCTGACATTGCATTTGTTGGAGGATCCATTGCTAATATTGGTGGGCACAATGTATTGGAAGCTGCTGTTTTTAAGCTGCCAGTTTTAGTAGGACCAAATACACATAATTTTGCTGAAACAACACAACTCTTACATGATTGTGGGGGCTCTTATTTAGTTAAAGATTCTGCAGATATAATTCGCCATATGGAAGAGTTAATTCAAAACCCTCAACAACGCAAAAGAATGGGCCTTGCGGCTTTTAAGCTGGTTGAAGAAAATAGAGGAGCGGTTGCTTTAACCATGAAGTTGATAGCAAATGCCATGCAAGATATTCCTCTAGATGAAGACATGCAAAACCGTCGATATGTAAGCCCTAAGCGTGTGGGTGCATCCAAATGAGTATTATTTTTGTCATGGTTATGATGAGTGCTTTATTGTTAGGTTTTGCCATTTGGGCGTTTTTTTGGGCAGTCAAAAACAATCAATTCGAAGACCTTGATACGCCAGCCTATTCAATGCTAGATGATGAAGATAAAAAGCAATCTGACGAGGAAGAATGAATCTTTTGACTCCATTTCTAATCGGGCTCTTTTCCAGTGTGCATTGTTTAGCTATGTGTGGCGGTTTATGTGGTGTTTTTTGTCGCCAGAGTCCAAATGCGATAACTATTTTGGTTATTAACTTTGGAAGAATTATTACCTACATCCTATTAGGTGCTCTTTTTGCAGGTCTAATTCAAGGTCTTGCAATTGAGGTGCCTTTAGCGCAAATTGGGTTTTGGATACGTTCTTCATTAGGCTTAATCTTGGTTTTTTTAGGGATAAGAATACTTCGTAATAAGAGCAGTCTTCACAGTTTTTTTGAAAATAATCTTATATGGCAAAAAGCAAAAAAACAACTGCATAAAATTACAAAGTTAGATTCACTGTTGGCTAATATAACTAAAGGTTTGATTTGGGGGTTGATTCCTTGTGGTCTGCTTTATGGTGTTTTGCTTGCAGCAGCCACTACACACAATGTTATTCAGGGAGGGTTATTTATGTTTGCATTTGGCTTGGGCACGCTACCTTCAATGTTTGTAGCAGCGGGATTAATTACCAATTTTGAAAAAAAATTACAATCTCAATCATTAAGGTATAGCGCAGGTGTATTTATTATTATTATAGGTTTATGGAGCTTGGTATCACCTTGGTTCAGTCACGAACTTATCCCTAATCATCCTGTTTTTACTTCGGTTGTTGCCTTCTTAGATAGTTGTATTCCTTAGTTTAAGGAACACATGGAAAATAGAAAAACTGAGATGTCTCTATTTTTTAGGTACTCTTTCACAGTCTGTTAAGACCTATCACCTATTATAATTCTTAATTTTTGAGCTGTAATTTTGAAATCTCGGTTAAAAATCTGTAGAATCACACGGCTATGTAAGCGAACCTTGCTGGCTTCGAGTTGAGAATAACAAATAAGAACAATTAAATTTGCTCTAATATTGGCAATTGAACACAAGCCACGAAGAGCCAGTGGAAGTTTTGATTGAAATTTCCGATCAAGTTCTCGCAAGTAGTTTGCATGTTTAAAAAGTTTTGGAAGATTGCTTCCAGAATTCAAACAGTAATTTATTGGTGTTGGTCCAGATTTATTGTGCATGGTTTAATTGTCACAATAGATAGAGAAGAAGGCAAGAAAAAGTTTATGAAAAATATCATTGTATTAAAACAAAATCAAACGGGTACGACCAGTTATGATTTATCGGATTCAAAAATACGCCAAAAACTAATTGCTGCGTTCTCTTTGCTTGTTGTTAGTGTTATATCCGTAGGGTTAGGCTTGGGATATATGTTATTTAACAATACGGTTGATAAAGATTTAGAACTTCAAAACATTCATCAATTAGTTCAACAAAAAGAACTTGATATTCAAAAATTTAAATCTGCTGTTAATAGTGATTTAGATGCTTTGGCTCTACAAATTGGTGGTTTATATGCTCAAAGTATGCGTATAAATGCACTAGGCCAACGTTTAACAGAAGAAGTGAATCTTAAAAATAACGAATTTGACTTTAGTAAAGAGCCCGGTATTGGTGGTGCAGATTTAGAACTAACCAATCAAGAAAACACACCTTCAGATTTATTTGCTAGTTTATACTCTGTCAAAGCCAGTTTCCTACAACAAGAAGAACAGCTAACATTATTAAATAAGTTATTAGAAGAAAAAGACCTTGATAAGCAACTTAAGCCATCAGGAAAGCCCATTAAAAAGGGTTGGGTTTCATCAAGATATGGAACAAGGCCAGATCCTTTTACTGGCAAACAAGCCTTTCATTCGGGGGTTGATTTTTCAGGCAAACCCGATTCCATCATACAAGCGGTTGCCGATGGTGTTGTTATTTGGTCAGGTAAGCGAGGTGGATATGGTAACCTCGTTGAAATTGATCATGGTGAAGGGTTTGTTACTCGTTATGCACACATGAAGGAAACTTCGGTAAGTGTTGGAGAAAAAGTCAACAAAGACCAAGCCATAGGCATAATGGGTAAAACAGGAAGAGCAACATCAGAACACCTCCATTTTGAAGTGCTTAAAAATGGTCACAAAATAAACCCATGGCCCTTTTTAGCAAAAAAATAAGACGAAAAGCTTGAAAAAAATGGTATCAAATACCATTTAGGGCAAAATATATTTATACAATTAACTGTGGCTTTTATGCCTTAAGAGAAATTCATCATCATGATATTAAATTCATTATTCACTAAAGTTTTCGGCTCTCGAAATCAAAGACTCATCAAGCAACTTCTTAAAACGGTAGATAAAATTGACGCACTTGAGCCAAAGTATCAAGACATGCGTGATAGCGAACTGCAAAACCAAACTCAGGTTTTAAAGGAGCGCTTGAGCGAAGGAGAAAGTTTAAATGACATCATGATTGACGCTTTTGCTGTTGTGCGTGAGGCTTCTGTTAGAGTCATGAAGATGCGCCACTATCGTGAACAAATGATTGGTGGAATGGTTTTACATGATGGTAAAATTGCAGAAATGCGTACGGGTGAAGGTAAAACTTTAGTTGCCACTTTGCCTGCCTATTTAAATGCATTATCTGGAAAAGGCGTACATATTGTCACGGTTAATGACTACTTAGCAACTCGAGATGCGAAATGGA
>JALWML010000230.1:13931-19647 GCA_027083915.1 Lysobacterales bacterium
CGCCGCAGACATTACCTATGGAACCAATAACGAATACGGTTTTGATTATTTGCGCGATAATATGGCGTTTTCACTGGAAGAAAAGGTTCAGAGAGAACCTAATTTTGCCATTATTGATGAGGTTGATTCTATCCTCATTGATGAAGCACGTACACCGTTAATTATTTCTGGACAAACTGATGACTCACCAGAACTTTATCACCGCATTAATCGCCTAACACCAAGCCTTGTTGCTTCAACTCAAGAAGCATCAGATGTTGAAGGTGGTATGGCAGCCTTAATGGCACAAAAAGAAGAGGGTGCAAAAGAACCTGACGGCGATTTTACAATTGATGAAAAGGGTAAACAAATTCACTTAACCGAAAGAGGTATGGAGAAGGTTGAGGAGTTGTGTAAGAAGGATGGATTGATTGACGAAGGAGAGTCTTTGTATGATTCCAAACATTTACAATTAATGCACCACATTAATGCGGCGTTACGTGCACAGCACCTTTACCAAAAAGATGTAGATTATATTGTTGATAATGGCGAGGTTGTTATTGTTGATGAATTTACAGGACGAACACTTTCTGGTCGTCGTTGGGGCGATGGTCTGCACCAAGCTGTTGAAGCTAAAGAAGGCTTGGTGGTACAAAAAGAAAACCAAACACTAGCATCAGTTACTTTTCAAAATTATTTCAGATTGTACCCAACACTATCGGGTATGACAGGTACTGCTGATACAGAAGCTTATGAATTTCATACCATTTATGGTTTAGAGGTTGTTGTTATTCCGACTCACAAGCCTATGCAACGCGATGATCAAGGGGACTTAGTCTTTTTGACTATGGATGGTAAGTTTAAGGCTATCATTGAAGATATAAAAGAATGCTATGAGAAAAAACAACCCGTTTTGGTTGGGACAGCATCCATTGAAGTATCCGAACTCATCTCTCAACAACTCAAAAATGCTAAAATTCCACACAATGTATTAAATGCAAAACAACATGAAAAAGAAGCGCTTATTGTAGCCACAGCAGGTAAACCTGGTTCAATTACCATTGCAACCAATATGGCAGGTCGTGGTACGGATATTGTGCTTGGTGGTAATTTAGAAATAGAATTAGCCAATCTAGGTGAAGAGATTTCTGAAGAAAAAAAACAAGCTGCACGTGATAACTGGCAATCAGTGCATGAACAAGTTATTGCTAATGGTGGTTTGCGAATTATTGGTACAGAACGTCACGAATCTAGACGTATTGATAACCAGTTACGTGGTCGAGCTGGTCGTCAAGGTGATCCAGGTTCATCGCGATTTTATATTTCTTTAGAAGATAACCTCATGCGAATTTTTGGAGGTAATATTGCCCAAACTATGCGTAAATTTGGTATGGGCGAAGATGAAGCTATTGAACATAAATGGATTTCCCGCACTATTGAAGGTGCACAACGAAAAGTTGAATCGCATAACTTTGATATTCGGAAAAGTTTACTTGAGTATGATGATGTAGCCAATGACCAACGATTGGTCATTTATCAACAGCGCATAGATTTACTCGAGTCTGAAGATATTAAAGATTTTATTATCGCTATACGAGAAGAAGTTTTTGACGAGATGATTCATCAATATATTCCAGTTGAAAGCGTTGAAGAACAATGGCAAATAGCTGAATTGGAACAAGCACTTCGTTCTGACTATGGTATTGATTTAAATATTCAACATTGGTTAGATTCAAATGAAAATATGGATGAAGATGAATTAGTTGAAAAAATTCATAAAAACATTGAACGTTTTTTCCGAGAAAAAGAAGCATTGACGGGTTCAGAAACTATGCGTCAATTTGAAAAAGCGGTTTATTTAAATGTTCTTGATCAACTCTGGAAAGAACACTTGTTGGCAATGGATCATTTGCGTCAAGGTATTGGTTTACGTGGTTACGCCCAGAAACAACCTATTCAAGAATACAAAAAAGAATCTTTTGAATTGTTTACTTCACTATTGGATAGAATTCGAGTGGAAGTTACAAAAATTATAGCACGAGTTAAGATTCAACAAGATGATGTTGAAGAAATGGAACACCATGAACAACAGCAGATGGAATACCAGCATCAAAAAGCACAAAATGCAACACAACCACAGCCACCAAAAGAAGCTGCGCAAGTAGAAACATATGTTAGAGAAGGCAAAAAAGTGGGTAGAAATGAGGCATGTCCTTGTGGCTCAGGGAAAAAATACAAACAATGCCACGGCAAATTGGTATAACAAAAGTTGAACCACTAAATGTTGTTGCCTTGGTGTTAGAAAACCACCAAGGCGAAATATTGGTTGCTAAACGTGCGGAGCATAAGCACCTTGGTGGCATGTGGGAATTTCCTGGTGGCAAGGTTGAGCAAGGCGAAACGCAACTAGATGCTCTAATTCGAGAGACTAAAGAAGAAATCGATTTTGATTTACCAACAGCCACACCGTTAATAACCACCACACACCATTACCCAGAGATGGTTCTTACTTTGGATGTTTGGTATTACAAAGCTAAAAAACCCCAAGTCCGGGCTAATGAAGGACAGCCTCTTAAGTGGATTAAACGTTCAGAATTAAGTAACCTCGGAATGCCTGATGCCGATTTACCCACAATCAAAGCGATTCAAAACCTTATTTCTTCCTAGCTCTAGGATGTGCTTTGTCGTACACTTTTGCTAGATGTTGAAAGTTAAGATGGGTGTAAATTTGTGTGGTTGAAATATCGGCATGGCCAAGCATCTCTTGCACGGCTCGCAAATCCTCGCTTGATTCCAGTACATGCGAAGCAAACGAGTGACGCAATAAGTGAGGATACACACGTTCCCATAAACCTTGTCTTAGCGACCAATATTTAATGCGTTGTTGAATACTTCTTGGCTTTAATTGCGAACTTCTTTTAGAGATAAAAACATAAGCTAATTGTTCAACGTCCCAAATTTTTGCAATAGATTGCCATTGTTTGAGGGCAATTAAAGCTTGCCGCCCAACGGGAATCACTCTTTGTTTGTTGCCTTTGCCTAGAACAGTTATTAGGGCTTGTTCAAAATCTAAGTTATCCCAATGCAAGTTTGATAACTCACTTAAGCGAAGACCTGATGAATAAAATAGTTCAATAATGGCTTTATCACGTATAGCAATCTCAGATTCAAGTGGTATATTAACAAGTCGAGAAACTGTATCAACATCTAGTACCTCGGGCAATTTGTTGTGAACTTTGGGGGTAATGACCAAAGCGGCAGGGTTGCTTTTTATGCCTTTGTTATCGACAATATAATCAAACAAATTTTTTATTGAACTGCGATAGCGGGCGAGAGATTTGGGGCTAATATTATTGTTGTATTGAGATACTAAAAACTCACTTATGAGTTCTTCATTGATATGTCTAACCTCGAGATGTGGATTAAGAAGTTGCTTAAATGCTATAAAAGCATCCAAATCTCGCTGGTAAGCTTTTAAGGTTAATGCCGCTAAGTTTTTTTGATTCTTACAAAAGTCTAAATAATCATTTTTCCATGCTTCAAGATTCATTGTTCTGTTTTTTAGTGGAATGAACAAAACTAAATTTCTTACTAAATTTTCGATTTAAAATTTCACTTAAGCGTGCGAGCAAATCAGTTGACATGTCTGGATTGAAGCGACTTTCATCAAAACTGGCAAATACCAATAAGCCTTTTTGTGCATTTTTACCAATTGGTAGCATGACGCTTGAGCCAATTTTTTCTGCTTGTTTTCCAAAGATGAATTGTAATTTTGATTTTTTTAAACGGCCGCAAATGGGCTTTCCAGTAGTAATAAATTCTTGAAATATTTGAGAAAAATCTGACTCATCCTCAGCAGATAAGCTTTTGACAACCGATGAAGATTCTAGACCTTCATAGCTAGGTACAACAATTTTAAATAAATCAGAGTCAAAAGAATGTTTCACAAATCGTGCAAAGTGTTTAGTTACATTGGCAATATGTGATATTTGACACAATTGTAAGGTCAGTTCAAAAACTTGAGACATGGTTTTTTCATTTTCTTCAGCGTATCCAATTAATTGACTTAACTTATTTTTTAGTTGGCTGTTTCTTTCTTTTAATACATTGACCTGATGATTAATCAAACTGGTGACTTTACCATTTTTATTATTTACTTTTAAAGCTTCCAACTGTTCAGGATGACGAATAAAGAAATCTTTGTTTTGTGTTAAATAATGAATTATGTCTGAGTCTGATAAGTGTTTTTCGCTCATAAAATGATTTCTCCAGTAAATACCTGTTGTGCCGGACCTGTTAAATAAATTATATTTTTTTCTTGATTATATTCTACCATTAATTCCCCACCAGGCAATACTACTGTTACTTTTGTATTCAATTCACCAGCTTGAATTAATGCATAAGCTGCTGCACATGCGCCACTACCGCAGGCCTGTGTTTCACCTGTCCCTCTTTCATGAACTCTTATATTGATTTTATTCGGTGATAAAATCTGTACAATTTCAAAATTTATTCCTTTTGGGTATTGATTTGTATAAACTTTATTCATACTCTCCAAATCACAAGCCTTGACGTCATTTACACAAGTAACTAAATGAGGGTTGCCAAAGTTAAGTTCGAAACATCTTTGTTTATTGATCTCTTTTGGTAGGCAAGATTTCATGCTTCCCATATTAACTTTTACTTGCTTGTTTGGTAAAATTTCAGAACTAACTATACCAGCCATACCAGAAAGTCGAAAGGATGTTTGATTAGGGTTTTTTTGATGTAAATAAAGACTTAAGCATCGTTGTCCATTTCCACATTGTTCTGCTTGTGAACCATCGGGATTAAAAAATTGATAAGTTGCATCACACCCATCTTCATTTGTTTGAGACAATAGCAATAATTGATCAAAACCAATTCCCGTATGTCGATTACTTAAATTTATTATATCTTTGGTAGATAATTTTATACCTAATAATCGATTGTCAATTAAAACAAAATCATTGCCAATTCCATGCATTTTTGTAAAGGCAATTCTTGTCATTTTGTGTCAGTGTTTTCTTGAGTTTGTTTAGTGTTGCCTTCATCTTTTGGGTGGTATAAGTCTCCTTTATTGCCACAAGAGGAGGCTAAAAAGATGAGGAGTGAAATTAATATAATTCGTTTCATTGAATTCATAAAACTGTTAAGGTTGTGAATTATGAGAAAATAACACCATTACTTCAATTTATCAATCATGAAATGTTTTAATATTGCAATAAGTGAATTAAAATTAATTCTTGTCTAATTATACTATAATTTTATGAAGTTCTTTTTGTGCTTTTATTCCATATTTATGATGTGTTCGACTTCGGTTGCGGCTGAAGATCTTTTAGAGTTAAATGCCGAAAACTTAACCCAACTTGCTTTAAAGAACAGTTCAGATGATGTTCTGAATGAATATGCATTTCATATTTTAAAAACTAAAAAATTTAATGAATACTACAAGTACAAAAAAGATGATAACAAGATAAAGGAGTTGATAAATAGAGAACGACAAAGTTTAGATAAAGCCCTAGAATCAGTTGATACAAAGGCTAGGTTTTTCTATAAATTAAAGACAAGTTATCAATCCTATGATGAAAATAATTTAACTATCAATTTAGGTAATAAATTCGCTGGTAAAAGACAATCAATTTTTCGTTCTCATGACCATATAAAAGGGCTTCCTAATTATTTTATTTTATTAATTCCTAATTTGGATATTCAAAAT
>JALWML010000231.1 GCA_027083915.1 Lysobacterales bacterium
TTGGCTGTACTGGCTTCAGGTCTATTGACCTCAATACCAGATTCTTTAATAAATGTTGCAGTAACAATAAAAAATATTAGCATGATAAATACCACATCTAACATGGGGGTTAAATCAATAGCACCTTCATCTTCACTTGCTGCTTCAGATATAAAACTTCTACGCATAGTTCTTCTCTTTTTGTTTGTTTAGAATGACCTCACTTATTCAAAAGTGAGGTGCTCTTCTGTTAAATTATTTTCTTTTTCGGCTAATTGAGTGACAAAAGTATTAGCAAAAACACCAGATAAAGCAGCGACCATACCTGCCATCGTTGGGATGGTGGCGCGTGAAACGCCTCCAGCCATCGATTTAGCATCACCTCCACCTGTAATTGACAGTGCGGTAAAAACTTCAATCATTCCTGTTACAGTTCCTAATAAGCCTAATAATGGGCATAAGGCTATTAGTGTTTTGATAACTGGTATGTTTTTATTAATCTTCTCTTGTGTTTCAGAAATCAATTTTTCACGAATTGCATGAGCATTCCATGACTTGTGTTCTGAACGTGATTTCCAAGTATTCAATACTTTTGCGAAGTCATTTTTATAACTAAACTTCAAATATAAATATTTATCTAAAATCATCACCCACATTATAAAGGTTGTCGCAGCAATGACATACAACACTGGACCACCTTTAATAAAGAAGTTGTTTATTGCCTCAAAAGCATCTTGTAAAAATATAAGCATGGCTTATCCTCCTTTACTTCTGCTCTGATCTCTCAGCTAGAATACCTGCGCTCTGCTCTTCCAAAACATGCATAATTCCTTTAGCTTTCCCACTTAGGAAAGTATGCAGTAATAAAGTTGGAATTGCCGCAATCAGACCCAATACAGTAGTTACTAATGCTGCTGAAATACCACCAGCCATAGCATTTGGATCACCTGCACCAAATATTGTAATCGCTTGGAACACAATAATCATACCGGTTACCGTTCCTAATAGACCTAGCAATGGAGCAACCATTGAAATAATCTTTAGTAATGACAAACCTTTGTTAATATTAGTGCGTTCTTTTAGAATTGCTTCACCCAGTCTTAACTCAAGTGTTTCAACATCTGCATCTTTATTTGACTCAGCTGCTGACAGAACACGACCCAATGGATTTTTTGTTGATAATTCTTTAGACTTCAATTGCTTTTTAACACCAGCAGATATACCACCTAAAACAATGAATCTCCAAATAGCTAACAATACACCAAATATCGCAATACCAGTAATAATATAGCCAACTAAACCACCTTGGTGCCATCTTTCTTCTAATGTGGGCGTATTAATGATGGCTTTTAAATATCCACCACCTGAAGGTCCCGTAGGATCAATACCCACTGGGTGCATGCCACTGGTTGCTTTTTGAAAAGCTGCAGCATCAGCTGTAAAATCAGTTGGCTGTCTTGCTAAGACTGAAACATTTCGAGTTTCAGGTTCATAAGACAAATATTTTCCATCTGATATTAAGTTAAATAGACCAATTCGAACCACTTCTTTTCGACCTTCTGTGCCTACTTTGGTGTTATATTTTACAACACGACCAGACTCAGTAATTTCACGATGCATCTCAAACCATATTTTTTCAATATCATCCATGGTAGGTAAATCAGTTGAAGAATTCATCTTTTTAATTAAGTCATCAAGAAACTGTATTCGATTTGGAAACTGTGTAGTCGTTAATGACTGTGCAAAGCGCCCTCGAAGTTCACCAGCAGTTGATGTCAAATGACCAAAAAGCTCTTTTAATGAACCCAAACGCTCATCCCTTTGCTTTCTTTTTTCTTCTACGATTAACTCGTTAGCATTAAATTGCGCTTCCATTTCTGCAGACTTTGCTTCCAATGCTGCAATTTGTGCTTTTGCTTGTGAAATCAAACGTTCTTGTTGCTGTTTTTGTTTGATAAACTCTTGTTCACGTCTTTTGTTGTCTTTGTTATCTGCTATTCTTCCAGCTTTCACTTTATTAAGTAAATCATTCATGGATAATTTTGAATCGGCAGCATTAAGCATACTTGAGAAAACAAACAAAGTAGCCGTAACGACAATGATTTTAGTAAATTTATTCATTATTTTGCCTCCACTGGAGCAGGAATGGGTAACTTAAGCATACTGATGGTTGCTTGTTTTTTAGACATCTTAATACCATTTTTAATTGAGTTTCTGTAAGTAGAATTATCTAATGCAATCCATTTTTTTGATGCTTTATCATATGCAGCACTTAATTTAGTGTCTTTAGTTTGAGCAACTAAGGCGACACGCCCTATTCTTAAAACGTCAACCTCAACATCTTTTCCCTCTACATTAATAATCGCAGAGTATGAGTCAATTTTACGACCATATTCATTTTCGATTTGGTAAACTTCTAAAACTTGTCTAAATTTTTCTGAAATATCAACATCTGCTCTACCAATATTGTCTTGAATAAACATCATTCTTTCTGCACGTTCTTGCTCGTGGAATGGTAAATCTAGTTCTACAAATTTGCCTAAACCATCAACCATCTTCATTATAAGAGGTAGCATTTGACGTTCAATAATTGCAACTTGAGCAGTAGATTCAGCAAATTTTTCAATTAGTTGTTCTTGACTCGTAATTTGTGTTGATAGTTGCTTGTTATAGACTTTTAAACCATCTACTTGTTTAAGTAAACTGCGGTACTCTACTAAGCGTGCCTGTGATGAATCGACAATTTTGTCTACTCGTGCCTGTGATTTTTGTGCGTCTTTTACCTTTGCAACTCCTGTCTTCACAACATCATTTAACTGTGCAAAGCTTGCTGTTGCACTAATAGCTAGCACTAGAGCCAGATATTTTTTTGATTTAATCATTTTTGTGCCCATTTTGTTTAATTCTCTTTTTTAAATTTCTTTATAAAAAAATACCCACCATAATATTGTTACAGCGGGTATTTTGTCTTCTTGTTATACTATCATGTTTTTAAACATTTTTATATAACTTATAGCTCGTAAGTGAACTTGATGTAATAGAAACCACCACCAAAACCGATTGGTGAGTTCTGGTCATATTGACTTCCAGAACCACTACCCAAATCAATCTCGCCATTATATGTGCCAAATATTTCATCTGGGTATTCATCAGTTACATTTTGCGCACCAACAGTTAAACTATAGTTGTCATTGAATGTATATGCCATTTCAACATCTAATGTCACATTATCACCAACAAATATATTATTATCTGTTCCATAGTAACCACTGTTATGATTTAAACGACCTAAGAACCTCCAATCACCAACTATATGGTTAGCTGAAAAGTTCCAACGCGTTTCAGGAAGACCTCTTTCTTGCTCAAGTATTCTTTCGCCACCTAACAATGTGCCAGAAGTTCCATCAGGGTTTGTGTAAGTATCAACTCTAACAACTTCTGTTTCTGTGTGGTTAAATGATAAAGTAAAATCTGTATTACCATTACCAATTTCCATTCCATAAGTCGCTACAATATCAATACCACGAGTTTCTGTGTCAAAACCATTGGTAAAGAAACGGAAGTTTCTTAGGTTTGAAGCACCTGTAATACCTGAAGCTAACAAGGCATCAATTTCCGCTTGTGATAGTGAATTATCTTGGGACAAAGTAATGCGATTATCTAAATCTACTGCAAAATAATCGACAGTGACATCAAGTCCACCAAAATTCATTACCGCACCAAAAGTGAAGTTAGTTGATTCTTCTGCATCTAACGGCTTACCGCCTCGAGAAACTGCTACTGGGTTAATTGATGGAATTGTACCATTATTAACCAATTCACCCGCCGAATTAATCTGTGTTGAAACATTAAAGGCGTTAGATTGACCTGGAGTTGGCGCTCTAAATCCTGTGCTGTATGCACTACGTAATGCAAAAGTATCGGTAAACTCATAACGGCCTGATATTTTACCATTGGTTGTTGTTCCAAAATCTTGGAAATCTTCAAATCTAAACGCAACACCCATTAACAAGTTTTCAGTTACATCAGCTTCTAAATCAATATAAGCAGCTACGTTAGAACGCTTAAATGTTCCTGCTGCTAAGTTTGAAAATCCAGAAAAACCGTTGGAACCAGAACTAAATCCTTGAGCTGCATAAGGACCAATTTCAAATGAAGCTTGATCGCCAGTTTTAATAGTAAAGGCTTCTTGGCGCCACTCAGCACCAACAGCTACATTTAAACCAGAATAAAAACTTGATACTTCAAATTCTTTTGATAAATCCACATTGACGTTTTTCTCAACTTGCTCATAAGCACCTGGATCAAATCTAGTTGGTGTATCAGGACCTAATGAAGCATTTACAGTATTATAAATTGTAAAATCAACAAAACTACGACCAAAATAACCACTAACATCGTAAGCCCAACCATTATCCATTTCACCTCTTACGCCAACAGCTGTTGAAAAGTCATCAACTTGACCACCAAAGCGTGGAGTAAAACCACCAGGGAACATTTCTTGGAATGAAAAACAATTTGGATCAGCAAATACTTGAGCTAGAGCTGCTTGATCAGGAACACCATTTGTTACCGTCACTACAGGACAACCAGCAGAACCATCTAGAACACCGTCTTGTGCATCTAAAACATCACCTATCAACAAGGTTGCTCCACCATCACCACTAAAAACACCACCGCGGGTATTTGGGTTACGGAAGAAGAAACCGCCATCGACTTCTTTAGAACCATAATTACCAAAGGCATAAAATTCTTTATTATCACCTAAGTCAACACCCATATTATAAACAAGTTTAATGTCGTCATTAATAATAGGTTGTCCCCAAACTTGAGCAGGGTCTGCAATAGGTGGAGGCGTTAAACCTGCTGCTTGGTATCCTGCTATAATGCCTCGTGCGTCACGACGCTGAACAGAACGATCAGTATCATCTGATTCACCATATTCAAATGATAAGTTTACAAAACCATTGTCAGTAAAAGGAAGACCGATATTACCAGCCATATTGTAAGTTGTGCCGTCACCTTCATAATATTGACCAACACGAGCTTCAAAAGTCGCCCCATCAGATGCATCTTTTAGGGTGAAGTTCATTACACCAGCAATAGCATCAGAACCATATTGTGCTGCAGCACCATCACGAAGAACCGCTACTTGTTTTAAAGCAATTGCAGGAATTTGTGAAATGTCTGGGCCTTGAGCACCATCAGCAACACCATTACCTAACCATGAG
>JALWML010000232.1 GCA_027083915.1 Lysobacterales bacterium
GTATTTCATTAAGTTTAAAATCACTTACTTTTATAATCATTTTTAATCCCTTAAAGTCTCACTAAAAGTAACTTTCCCCTCACTGATACGATACTCATAGTTACTGTTATACATTACAAAATTATAGTACCCCTCTTTTTGTGTTAAATCTTTAGTTAGGTTAAAGGGTACTTTTATATAAACTTTTGTATCTATTATAGTAATTTCTCCAGTTACTAAAAGTGTGCTACTAGGGTTGTTAGTTTCTCTTATAATGAATAAAGGGGTTAAATTAGTAAACTCTTCTTCACCTACTGTACTTTCAAATTCAAAAGTAATTTGCCAATCAGATGATTTGTCTATTGTGATGTTGTATTTTATACTATTCATTTAAAAACCTTTTCTAACATATCTATTATACATTTTCTTTCCTCACACATTGTTATTTTAGCTGTTACTTCATTACTATAAGGTGTTGTTCCTACACCTGTAATATCCACTTTGTAATAAAAGTTACCAATAGGCGTAACTTTAGGACTACTTAAAAATTTCATATTAACAATACCAAACCAATTAGCTTGAAATTCTAAAGTTCCACTTTTCAAATCTTCATAGTAGAACTTATTAAAGTTTTCAAATTCCAGTTTAGAAAAATTGAAAGTCATTTGTAATATAGGTAAAGGTTCCGGTAAAGGTCGCCGTTTAGTAAATTGATTGTTTTTCAGATTATATATAGCATTTTTGTTAAAATGTATAACTCTATTGTTATTAATATTATAAGCGCTCAAGTATTCTAAATGATCACTATTAATTAGATAATTTAGTTCACCAATATGACCTTTAAGGTCGATTGCAAATACACGAATTTTGTGCTCTGCTAGTTTTGGAAATTGTTCAACTGGTATGGTTACTTTAAAACCTGCAGAATCTAATGAGTTAAACCCATACTTTAATTCTAGAGATTTATCAGGGAAATTTGGGGATGTAATTGAAATAAGTTCTCCGTCAATAAAGATATAAATTTCTTGTGCAGGTTTTCCTGTAAGTGTGTTTCCTGCCCAACCATCAATATTGTATGTTGTGCCATTATTTGTTAATCGGGTAACTACCTTTCCATAAGGCGCGGAGTTTGTTTGTATTTTTTTTATAGTTCCATCATCAAAAATTATTCTATCCTGATTGTTATCGCTCTCAAGCCTTGCCTTTCGACTATTATTAAGTAATAACTCATTGACATTATACCTGTCTTCCTCTTTATTCAGAACGGAAAAGAAGCGTAAAGAAGGTTTTTTATTGCCACTTTTTAAGTAAAGTTCAGGGTCTATCAATCCAGCACAATCTTTATTTTCTTTAGTAAACATGAAACAATGACTGACTAATTTGCCATTAAAGGCAACCAATATTTCTTTAAAATCCATTTTATCTTTTATGTATTTGAGACGGTAATAGGCAGGGATATACTGGCTTTCACTTTTAATATTACTAAATAAATTGGCATTCATTAGATTAATAGCATGAGGTATTGTTTCATTAATTGTAAGTGTTGATATGTCTTTTGCGTAGAAAGCATCACTTTTTTGGGTATGGTATATTCCTTTCCATCCCTTTTTATTAAATAATTTAGACTTGCGTTCTAAGTGCTGATTAAATAGTTCTTGATAGTCTTTTGGTAGGCTTGTTATTATTCTTGGCGAATCTTGATATAATTTTGCAGCATCGACTCTCTTGTTTTGGGATAATAAGTCTATCCCATCAGGTTTGTATTTTTTTGTTTTCTTGGAATATAGATTGAGTAATGTAGGGAAAATATCTAAGTTGCTTGCATGACGTGTATCGATACGACCTTCATTTTGATTGGGGTATTTAATGAATAGAGGGATTGAAGCAATATCAGGAATATTGTCAAAATGAGCAAACCGCCTTGAGAGACCTGGACGAAAAGCGGCACCATGGTCGGCTACAATGAGTATGGTCGCTTTATCATACAAGCCTAATGATTTGATTTTATCGAGGGTTTGACCTACCAATGTATCAACAGCTCCCACTTGTAGCAGGTGTCTACGCCAAGATAGTTGAGTAGCCCATTCATCTTGTGTCCATTGATGAACATATTGTGCTGTTTTATCTCCTCCTCTTAATTCACCTACAATACCTTTACCCTCATAAAAACTGTACACCCGCAGATCAGGAAGGAGTCGCCATGGAGCATGTGGCATGAGCACATGCAAAAAGTGAAAAGTATTAGTGGGAAAGTCCTGAAATGAATCAATAAAGTTTAAAACCTTATCCAGCCTTGCAGAATAATCATAAGTTTTATGAGATTCGGTTTTTTGTTCTCTTAAGAACCCAACCCAACGATTATTGATTGCTGGCAACTTATCAATCCAAGCTGTTGGGAAAATATGATGAAGATAACTGACAAATGAATCCTCCAACAATAAAGTCATAGGGTTTTCAATCATAGGTTGGCATAAAAATTGAGGACACATTCTGGTCGTGTTTTCAATTGCATTGATACGATGAGTTCCTCCAAATAATGTAAATAGGTTTTCAGGGTATTGCTCAACTGTACCTAATCGTAAAGAGGATAAATTTGGTTTAATACCACTTAAAATTGATGGGATAACTATTTCAGTTGCGTTGGAGATAGCAATGGCATTTGGATACCATGTGGCTTGTTGAGTTAGTTTGGCAAAATTTGGAAATCTAGATTCATCAATATCGCCACCTTGCTGAAGTAAAGACAATAAGGGAAATTCATCAAATATTATAAAAAATACTGGAGTATCATTTGACGCTTGAGTTAGTTTTTTACTTTGTGTTAAATTTGTAAATGAGGGGAGGAGTTGTTTTGCTGGTGAATAAAAGAAAAAGATTATAATAAATATTAGGGAGGCAGGAGCAAACCATAAGGCAAAGGTTTTAAGAATATTTACTCTAATCAGTGCAAAAACTAAAAGTATGGCAGCTAGAAAAGAAATAATAATTGGATAGAATGATGGAGCGTCTTTACAAAGAGGCATTATAAACAAAGTGAGTAACAGTGTTATTATTAATCGCGTTACCCATTCCTTAAGATTTATTGAGGCAGCACCTATAGCCTGTATAATTGCAAATAGAAGAAGAGGGGGAACAAAGTTAAGAAGTAACGTCTCAACAATCAACAACCAGCCACTGACATCATGAGCAATTAAGAAAACAGGCTGCCTACCAAATAACGCCATGAGTGGTTGCGAAACTGCTAATGACCAAGCTAAAAATAAGTATAAAAATAATTCACTGTTTCTAGCGCAAAGTAAAGATGCATGATTATTGGTAATGCTGGGTTTTTTAGTCATTAATATAGGATTGAGAAATACATGATAAGAATCAAGATTATACCTGATAAGTTTTAAAGGTTGATAAAAGTATATTATAATTTAACAACTTTACAATAAAATTCTCATTAATATGAAGATCATTAACCCATCAACAATCGACCAAAAAGAACAAGTTAACAAACGGTTTGTTAACAACAAACCCTTTAAACACGTTGTTATCGATAACTTTTTCACATCAGAGTTTTGCCAAAAGCTATTGGATGACTTTCCTGATTTTGATAAGAAATTGGCAACCAATGAAAATGGAGATGTGGGTGGAAAAGCGGTGCATGAGCATGTTTCAGAGATCAGTGATGCTTACAAAAAATTGGATGAATTGGTTAAAAGTGAGGAGTTTTTGAAATTGGTTGAGGGTTTTACTGGTATTAAAAACCTTCAGTATGACCCACATTATTTTGGTGGAGGAACACATAATAATTTGCATGGGCAAGATTTAGATCCACATGTGGATTTTACGCATCATCCTCTAACAGGGTTGCATAGACGTATGAATTTAATTGTTTACCTCAATAAGGAGTGGGATAAATCATGGGGTGGCAATATTGAACTGCATAAAAATCCTCGATTGCAGCCAGAAGAAGATGAAATTATTAGTGTGGAACCTTTATTTAATCGGGCTGTTATTTTTGAGACCAATGATATTTCGTGGCATGGGTTTCCACGTATTAATTTACCAGAAGATAAAAAACATTTGTCTAGAAAATCATTTGCTCTTTATTATTATACCGATAGTCGCCAAGATGAAGTAAAGCCACATTCGACAATTTATGTTGAGAGACACTTGTCAAATAAGATTAAAGTTGGAGAGCCATTAACGGAGGAAAACTTGCAAGAAATTAAGATTTTATTGGCAAGACGAGATCAACATTTAGAAAGATTGTATGGTTACATTACCTCATTAACAGAAGAAACCATTGGTTTAAAATATTTATTACAACAAAATGAAAGTGAATTTACTGCCAAACTTTTAGAAGAAGCTCAAGAAACGGATAATAATGAACGAGTAATTGAGAACACTGGAAGAGAATTGTTGTTGCAAAAAAGAGTCAAAGAATTAGAGCAGTCAACTTCTTGGAAAATTACAAGACCCTTAAGGAAATTGGTACGTCTATTCAAATGAAAACACTTAATCCAAACACAATAAAACAAGTACATCAGATTAATAAACAATTTGTTAACAATAAACCTTTTAAACACGTCGTTATCGATAACTTTTTCACACCAGAGTTTTGCCAAATGCTATTGGATGATTTTCCTGATTTTGATAAGAAATTGGCAACCAATGAAGATGGTGAGGTGGGCCGAAAAGCGGTACATGAGCATGTTTCAGAGATAAGTGATGCTTACAAAAAGTTGGATGAGTTGGTTAAAAGTGATGAATTCTTAAAACTAGTGGAAGGTTTTACTGGTATTAAAAACCTTCAGTATGACCCACATTATTTTGGTGGAGGGACACATAATAATTTACATGGGCAAGATTTAGACCCACATGTGGACTTCACTCACCACCCTTTTACCGGTTATCGCCGTCGGATGAACCTGATTGTTTACCTTAATAAAGAATGGGATAAATCATGGGGTGGCAATATTGAACTGCATAAAAATCCACGACTGCAACCCGAAGAAGATGAAATCATTAGTGTAGAACCTTTGTTTAATCGGGCAGTGATTTTTGAAACAAACAACATTTCATGGCATGGATTTCCTCGTATCGATTTGCCAAAGGATAAAAAGCACTTATCGCGTAAATCTTTTGCACTCTATTATTACACCAAAGAGTCGGAGCCTGATATCAAGCCGCACACGACTATTTATGTGGAACGTCACTTGCCGAAACATATTAAAGAAG
>JALWML010000233.1 GCA_027083915.1 Lysobacterales bacterium
ATAAATTGTGTGGTAATATATTCTAAAAGCTTGGTTTCACCCGTTGGGTGGTAATTGATTTGTCATAAAACCATTATACACCAAGGCTTTTAGCTTGTTATTACTTTTCTATATCGGGATTAGGGTAGTATAAAAAAACCTGTATTATTACAGGTTTTTTTATAACCAATGTCACAAATATAAGCAATAAATAGCGTTTAGCATTCTCATCCCTAGAATAATGTTGTAAACTACATGGTGAATTTTGCCCCTGTAATAACTAATAACTCCTAGGAGAACAATAATAATGAAAATAATTAATAAAATAGCCATTATGGTATTGCTTGCTTCACTTATGGTGGCTTGTACACCTAAAGATAAAAAGCCACCAGAAACTACAAATACAAATGATAAGCCAGAAGTGGTTGATAAAGGCACACAAACAAATCCATTGAGATCATTCACTTTGGGAGACGGTAAAACCTATTACGATATTTGTTGTAATGCAGAAGATTTAAACAACTCTGATAGTCTGTTGTCACAACGTGTCATCTTGTTTGCATATGATCAAGCGACAGTCACAGCTAAATACCGTGATATTATTGCCATTCATGCCCGTTATTTAAGTGAAAATCCATCGGCAAAAATGGTCTTAGAAGGTCATGCTGATGAACGTGGTACACCAGAGTACAACTTAGCATTGGGTGAAAAACGTGCCAATTCTGTAGCCAATCTTCTTCGTGCACAAGGAGCTTCAGCTGGACAAATTTCGGTAGTTAGTTTTGGAGAAGAAAAGCCAGTAGCTTTATGTAACAATGAATCATGTTGGTCACAAAACAGAAGAGTTCGTATTGTCTATACGGCAAAATAATCGAACCTTTACAGTTGAAATATGTCTTAAGTGAGACAGAAAAACCCGACAGTTTGTCGGGTTTTTTGTAGAAATTACAAACTATTTGAAATATTATGAATAAAATTATCACAACAATTGTTTTATTAAGCCTTATTAGTTTTTCTGTTCAGGGTAAAAAAATATCTTTACAGGACAGAATGGCAAAACTTGAAAGAATAGTCTTAGAACAAAATAACAGTGCGGTTAATACTGCGGATATCGTTGCGCAAAATCAAGAACTACAACAACAAATTGCTGAACTACGTGGTATCATTGAAGAACAAGGTCATCAAATACAGGCACTTAAGGACAAACAAAAACTTCTTTATGTTGATATAGATTCTCGTTTAGCAGAATTAGAATTAAGTCCTGTTAATAATGATAAACCAACCAATCAAGAGCAATTACCAACAACAAATTCAGAGCCATTAACTGTTGAAGTGGATGAAAACTATAATGATGGTGCGGCATCAACAGATACAGTTAAAAGTGAACCAAAATTATCGACTTATCAAGATGATTACGATATTGCCTTTGCGCATTTAAGAGCTGGTCGATTTCTAGAGTCTGCCCGTGCTTTTGAAGGTTTTATACAAAAACACCCAGAAAATGAATTAACTGCTAATGCCTATTATTGGTTAGGTGAATCCTATTATGTGAAACGTCAATACCCACAAGCTTTAGCGGCTTTTCAAGCACTGATTGATAAATTCCCGCAAAGTAAAAAAACGGCAGATGCTGGGTTGAAAATTGGCTACTGCTATTATGAAATGGATGATTTGATTCAGGCAGAAAAACAACTCAATAAAGTGGTAAGCTCTTACCCAAATACCAGCATTGCTCGTTTGGCACAAAATAGATTGCGTCAAATGCGTAGAGACCATTAAGTTTAACAATGGAAAAGCACCAACTTAAAATCTCTGAGATTTTCTATTCGCTGCAAGGAGAATCGACCTTTGTCGGTTTGCCAACAGTTTTTGTGCGCTTAACAGGTTGCCCATTACGATGCACGTGGTGCGATACAGAATATGCTTTTTCAGGCGGTCAATGGATTGATATTGATGATATTATTGAACAAGTAAAATCCTATGGCACACCTTATGTTTGCGTTACAGGTGGGGAGCCACTTTCACAAAAACGCTGTATAAAATTACTTGATAAGCTCATTGAAAATGGTTTTAATGTTTCATTGGAAACATCGGGTGCTTTGTCATTGGCAAATGTTAACGACAAAGTCACCATAGTTATGGATTTAAAAGCACCAGGTTCTGGTGAAGAGTCGAAAAATTTATATGAAAATATCAACTACATAGATTCCAAAGATCAAATTAAATTTGTCATCAAGGATAGGGTTGATTACCATTGGACGCAAAATATTATCAATCGTTATAATCTGATAGATAAATGTGAAGTGCTTTTGTCACCAGTAGCTGGTGAAATTAATCCCACAGATTTGGCTACGTGGATATTGGATGACAAAATGCTCGTCCGCTTTCAATTACAATTACACAAAATACTTTGGCAAGATGCCCAAGGTAAATAAAAAGACAGTTAAAAATACAATGAAGAAAAAATGCATAGTGCTCTTATCAGGAGGACTTGATTCTACAACTTGTTTGGCAGTTGCTAAAGCCGAAGGATACGAATGTTACACAATGGCAGTAGATTATGGTCAACGCCACAAGTCAGAACTCATGGCTGCTCAACGTGTCTCAACTCACTTTGATGCCAAAGCACATAAGGTCATCAAGATTGACTTACGCGCCATTGGTGGTTCAGCCCTCACTGATGATATCGATGTGCCAGAGCATTGTGATGTTGAAGAAAACGATATACCTATTACTTATGTGCCCGCTCGAAACACCATCTTTTTAAGTATTGCATTAGGCTATGCTGAATCCATTGGCGCCAATGACATGTTTATTGGTGTTAATGCGGTGGATTATTCGGGTTATCCTGATTGCCGCCCAGAATTTATCGAAAGCTTTGAAAAAATGGCAAACCTGGCGACAAAAGCACAAGTCGAAGGGCAAAAAGTTACCATTCATACGCCACTTTTGAATATCACTAAAGCAGAAATTATAAAGTTAGGTAAACGCTTAAATGTCGATTATGGCATAACCGTTTCCTGCTACAACGCCGACGAACTGGGCAGAGCCTGTGGGGAATGCGACTCCTGTCATTACCGCAAACAAGGATTTGAACAGGCAGAAGTCAAAGACCCAACAAGATACGTATGATTAGCATTTCAGCGTTATATATTTATCCAGTTAAATCGCTAGCCGGAATAAAGTTAGAGAAAGTAGAGCTATCAGAATTTGGGTTGCTCAACGATAGACGCTGGTTAATTGTTGATGATAAAGGCTTATTTATGAGTCAAAGAACAACACCTAAAATGGCAACCATTAAAACGTCATTGAAGGATGGAAATTTACTGTTATCTCACCAAGATAAGGAAATTAAAGTCCCCAAAGCAACCAGTAAAAATAAATTCATGCAAGTTACTGTATGGAATGATAGCCTAAATGCACAAATGCTCAGTGGCGAAGTGGATGATTGGCTATCAGAAATATTGGACCAGAGATGTCACTTGGTTTATATGCCTGAGAGTGCCGAACGGCAAATTGACAAAAATTTTGCCCAAGACAAACAATATGTCAGCTTTGCTGACGGGTTTCCACTATTGCTTATATCACAAGCCAGTATTGATGATTTGAATCAAAAATTAGAAACGCCAGTCAATATTAACCGTTTTCGTCCCAATATTGTGGTCGATGGTATTGATGCATTTGCAGAAGATTCATGGAAAGATTTTTCAATTAATCAAATCGATTACCACATGGCAAAACCATGTTCGCGCTGTATCATGCCAAGTATTAACCAAGCAAACGGCATTCAAGATAATGTTAAATTATTATCGGTTTTAAATAAATACCGAAAGTTTGACAAAAAGATAAAATTTGGCGTCAATATACTATACAAAGACTCGTCAAAAGTTAATAATCAATACATTACAGTGGGAGATGCAATTAATTTAAAATAAATGATAAAATTATAAAAAAACACTTGTCATAAACAAAAACATACCCTAAAATTCGCATCCTCTTGTGAATGACACAAGATTAATTCTAAATCATTTAGAATTAACTCTAGAAATACACCTAGGGGCCGTTAGCTCAGTTGGTAGAGCAGTGGACTTTTAATCCATTGGTCGAAGGTTCGAATCCTTCACGGCCCACCATTCTTTTGTTGGTTATATCACGCTATAAGTTTCCAATCTCACTACTTAAAAAAGAATCATTTATAATATACAAACTCATTTTTTATAAGCACTGACCTTGAAAACTTCTAACGCAATCTAACTCAACATAAGCCGAGTTTTAATTAGTGCAATCTCGATCCAAAAAAATTTCTCGTTTATAATCCATAAAGTCGCATTTGTTTTGAATCGACCTTGAGCACTTCTAAAGCAATCTAACTCAACAAAAGCCGAGTATCAAATTTCATCTAGTTACAAAAAAATCACTCGCTTATAATACGTAAGCTCATATTTGTTTTGAATTGACCTGAACGATTTCTAACTCAATCTAAAGTACAAAAACACAAGTTTGGTATTTATATAAGAAAACCAAGAAACTTCGGGTAGGATGGGCTCCGCCCATCGCATTTAGAAATAACAGCTAACCAAAACCCCTAAAACAAAAAAGCATAAAAAATCATCACACATAAGTAGATATCTCATAAAAAAAACACCAATAGTAGTAATGTGATTTATCATGCACCCATATTTAATTCTGCGAGGTGCATATAGGGAATAATTCAATGTGCCACTACATTGGGTGTCCCGTTATTTTGCTCCATGTTGATATTTATTATCAAACATTTTTCTGACCAACAGTATTATAATGCAGTTTCAAAATAAACTGGTGTCTAGTGAATTGGGGGAGGTTCAACTTGACCCCTAGAAGCTCTTGATTGGTAAACTAAAATTTATATATTTAACGGAAGCCATGTAAATATATTATCATCATATGTTTCTCTCATTTTTTCTCTGAAAGCCATGAAACCTTGATGGTTTTTTGAAAAATCTACTATAAAATCGATTGTTGCTAGCCTAAAAGGAACCGTATAGTCACCATCATTACTAATATAAGGATTCCATGATTGGTTCTTATAATCATTAGTTTGGCTTTTAGCTAATAAAATAGGGATTTCACCTTTACCTGATCTTACAAATTTTCTGACATGATTGTATTTATCTTTATTACATTCTTTAGCTTCAAATGCCTTTGCAAGAATGGAAAATGCGATCTTCACTATAC
>JALWML010000234.1:0-3257 GCA_027083915.1 Lysobacterales bacterium
TCCTCTTTGATGGTTTGTTTGGTTATGTTACAAATCTTTAAAATAATCAAAATAGGGTGTTGACAATTAGATAATTAGATGTTAATCTAAATACATGAATGATAATTTCCAACAAGAATCTTTATTTAACGCTATTTCTGATGTTCAGCGCCGTAAAATAATACATTTATTGAAAGCTGGAGAGATGTCAGTTGCTGAAATAAAAGAACATTTTGATTTAAGTGGGGCTACCTTGTCTCATCATTTAAGTATTTTGAAAAAAGCAGATTTAGTGCGAGTCACTCGAAAGGGTCAACAAAGAATATACACCTTAAACATGACTGTTGCAGAGGAACTCATGTTATTTATTAATCAATTATTTAGAGGTAAACAACAATGAAAAGTAAAAAAATAGCAGTTTCACTTATAGTCGTAATTTGTGTAACATGGATAGTGGCTGTATTGTATTATGGAAAGTTACCTGAAAAAATTCCTTCACATTGGAATATAGATGGAGAAATTAATGGCTACATGACAAAACCTTGGGGTGTTTATATGTTTCCATTAATGTCAACCGTGTTGAGTGTGATTTTGTGGTTCTTGCCCAAAATAGCTCCCAAAGGATTTAAATTAGACAGTGCAAGAAAGGCTTATAACATTATAATTTTTGTGATGAGTGTCTTTTTATTTGCAATAATGGTGATGACTTTTGAGGCGGCGCTTGATAATACATTGAACACGACACAATTTGTATTCACCATGGTGGGTGCTTTGTTTGTTATTATCGGTAATTATTTATCAAAAGTGCCAAAAAACTTCTTCTTTGGGATAAGAACTCCTTGGACTCTTTCCAGCGATAAGGTCTGGTATCAAACCCACAGAGTTGGTTCATGGGTATTTATTGTTTGTGGAATGTTGGTCATCTTTTCATCTTTGATGGGTGTACCACAGAATTATATTGTTGTTCTACTAATGAGTGCTGGATTATTGCCTGTGATATATTCACTCATCAGTTATTATAAAATTGAAGGTTTTAACAATAAAAAAGCCTGAAGAAAGTTAACTGTTTTTTATTGATTGTAATTCGAGATGAACTCGTGTTTATCGTAATGTCTAAAATTTTTTAAATTAATTTGAATAATTCTTCTTATCCTTCCGTTAGTGTATTGAAGTGCTGATAATCATTCTCTTATGTTTTAAATTGTTAAGTTAATTCTTTTGATGTGATTTTCCCAATTCAGCACTTCATTACTAAAGCTTAAAAACAACCTTAAGCTTTCTCTAAACATTAAAGTGGATTGAATTCTGCTAATATGAGGATAATATAATGATTTTTAACGTGAAGAAAAAAGGTTTGGCTTTGGCTGTGAGTTTATCTCTGGCAGCCATGTCATCAATAGCGGCTCAATCGAGTTTAACCGATTTCAATGAGGTTTCTAATTATGCAAAAAAATCAATTGCAGATTTAGAATCATCTGGAGTTATTGCAACAGGAAGTACATTTAACCCGACTGCTGGGGCAGATAAAGTCTTTGCAAAGCAAATACTTGGTACTTTGGATAATATCGGTAACGGTTACTTAAGTTATGGAGAGGCGGTTTATTTGGCTGACAAATACCGTGCATCCTCTGGGTTTAATGACGTGGTTTCTGTTGAAGGATTGTTGACTAAAAAAGGGTATAAAGTGAATGATATTATTTCAAGAGAGGATTTTGCTTACCTTGTCGCTCATGCTAAGCAAGAAGATATCACCGTTAATGGTATCGCAATTCATAACCCCGCAATTGCAAAACCTGGTCCGTTACTAGGACCTACTGTTTATCAGTCAGGCACAAACGATGATGGAGCTGTTTTTGATGGCAGTACTATTTCATTGTTTCATCGAGCCAAACAAGCTCAAAACTCAACATTTGTCGATGACAGTGTTTATACTTTGCAGGTTCACCCCGAGGTTTTTAAATCAGTTTCGGTTGGTGGTATTAATGTTGAAGATTTAAAAGACATGACGGCTCAATTAGAAGTTGAACTAGCTGATGGAACTATTCATAGAACAACACTTAACTCATTAATCCAATTTAGTATTCATGGTGCAGATGGCAAAGTCGGGCAAATTCGTGTCGAAGACGGTGTTTTGGCTTTAGTTGATGATTTAAAAGCTTATGTTCCAACGTTCAAACTTAATGGACATGAATTTAATAGTACTGATGTTGCTAATAGAGTGTTGACTCAATCCTATTACAATGGTGATCAAACAGATGCTCAAGTGGTTAATGCCGTGGTTAATGATTTAACAGAGCGTGGTTTTTCATTGCAAGACAGAAGGACTATGTTGCACAATTTGATTTTAACTAAAACAGCAATTCAACAGTCTGGTTTGTCACCTTTAGGTGCTCCATTTAATACCATTGCTGGTCCAAGTAGTCGGTATCGTGGTTTTCAAACGGGCTATTTATATGGCATGTATGAGTTGGCGAATGAATTAAGAACACAGATGAATGATGCATCTGCCTTGCGAGCCATGTTAAGCTCTCAAGCTGTTCAGCAACAATTGCTTGATAGCACTAAAATACTAACGGCAGCAACTTTATTGCCTCATATTACCAGTATTTCTGATGCACCATTCTTACCCAATGAAGCCTTAACTTCTCGTGTAAAAAAAGCTGGAGCTTTATTGCCAAGTGAACCGATTGTTTTTCAATACGATAGATTAAAGCGTGCTGCCTACATTATTTTAGATGATGCTTTAAGCCAAGGCAATGCTTCTCATCAGGTTACTACTGGTTCTATTGCTCAAGTTCAGAGTGCAGATAAGACCTCTTTTGAATTGGTTGCAGACAACTTTGATTCTATTAATTTGTCGGTGAAAAATTCTGTCTTAACTGATGCGATTTATGATTATTTAGATGCTTATGAACAAATTGTCAAAATGATTTCTGGCGTTGATTTCGATGGCTCATTACTGAATCAAACAAGTGAGCAGTTATCTGCAATTGATGAAGCTTTTTCTCAACCTATTCTTGATGCTGATATGGCGAATATTAAGATTGGTGATTTGCAGTTCAAAATGGATATATTAGCGACTCCATCCCATGTGGGTAATACTTTTAAACCTGCCAATGCTAAAACTGCTATTCGTGCCAGTGAAGCCTTTAGTCTTGAGCAAGCAATGCAAGCCTTTCCAACACGTATGGCTCAGTATGTTTGTGCTGGTGATATTGTGACACCAGCAGGTGAATTTATCGCACATTCTAAATTGGATCCATTAGAACAAATTGACT
>JALWML010000234.1:3267-5176 GCA_027083915.1 Lysobacterales bacterium
ATTTTACAGCATTCAATAATGAAAGTTGCGAATCTGCGATTAGTGCTCCTCGTTACCACCAGTTATTATTTGTGGATAATTTTCAATTACCCCCTTTTGGTCCTCAAGCTAAATTTATCACAGCCCAAGGAATTGAAATTATTAACCGTGTTTTGTTAACACCTGTTGATAAAGACTTAGAGATTGAAGATATTCGTTTGAGTTATCGCATTAATACACCGGTGCAAAATTCAGCACCAATTGCAAAAGCACAAACACCTGAGTCTGCTCGTGGCTTTAGATTTGGCTTCTTGGTGGCAGATAAATCAACGGATGCTGAGAATGATTTACTTGAATATAAATGGCAAGTGCAATCTGGACATGCATTGATTTTTCAAACTAAGTACATTCCTTATGCCTTATTTTTACCATTGTCTTACGACCCACTTCAGGTGTCATTACAGGTCAATGATGGCATTGCCAATAGTCAAATAGTCCAGAAAACGATTAATATTCGTTAATCACTTAGCTCTAAGCAATAAGAAGGGTAAACTCACTCTTCTTATTGCTTTTTTAACAACACCCAGTAGTAAAATTTATGTTTGTAAAAAGAGAAGACATATTGACTTATATGCCAGATTTAAAAAGGTATGCCAATTATTTATGTAAAAACCCTGATGATGCGCAAGACTTGGTACAGAATACTTTTGAGAAATCATGGGTGAAATTCAATCGTTTTACCCGTTCAGTAAACTTGAAATCGTGGTTGTTAAAAATTATGTATAATAGTTTTATTGATGGAATACGTAGCAAGAAATTTAGTGAAGATAATCACCAAGAATATATTGATGCATACATCAATCAAGAGCATGAAATCAATCATTTAATGGACTTAAATAAAGCGATTGCGATGCTTGAACCAGAACTTAAATCCGTATTGGTTTTGGCAACGATTGAGGGTTATGATTATAGAACAATAGCAAAAACCATGTCTATACCAACAGGAACAGTCATGTCAAGATTGCACCGTGCTAGAAGTCTATTGCGACAAATTCTTGAGGTCAGTAAAAAAACACATAAGCACACAAATATTATTGAGATGAAACATGAAAAAAAATAAAGTCGATGAACTAACAGATAGTGAAATTCAGATGTACCTAGATGGGCATTTAAAAGGGGCTCGCAAAGTTGATTTGGAAAATAGAATTACAATTGAGCAAGCTATTCGTGAAAGAATCGTTCAATACACTTGTTTAGATAAAGAATTTAATAAGCATTTTGGGACTTCTGTTTTTTTGAAAAAAGAAACCCCAAAGGCGCCGACTCTATCTATATTTGAGCAATGGCGTGTGCTAACTGCTTTTGCGATGGGATTGTTGGTGTCCTTTTTAATGCTAAATTTTAATTTATTTCAAGGGCAATCTGATTTTGCTCAGGAAGCAGTTTTAGCTCATTTTAAATATTCACCGGAGCTTCATTTTGATGGTCCAGTACAAACTTTAGCTTTTGATGACAAACAAAATGTTTCTAATACTTTTACGCCTCCAGATTTAGAGCAAGCAGGGTTGGAGTTGGTTGGTGTCAGGCATTTGGTTTTGCAAGAAGGCAAAAGTGTGCAGTTGATGTATCACGATGATAAGGGCGAACGCTACACCGTTATTATTACCCAAAACCCAAGTCAAGATGCTCCCAGAAAACCTGATTATTACAACACTCAATTAGCTCAGGTGAGCTATTGGGGGAACGATAAATATAATTTTGCTGTCACTGGTGTGAAAGAAGGTCTCGATGTCAGAGATATTCAACCAATGATAGCATCCAATTTTTAAGAGAATAAACATGAAAATAAATACAATACCCAAATCCCGATATAGAAACATAAACTCGCATCAAAAACATTATTTTGGGTGGTTAGACCTTGTTTGTGCTT
>JALWML010000235.1 GCA_027083915.1 Lysobacterales bacterium
TATTAACTCTTAACCAGTAGAAACGTCCAGCACCATCATACAAACCTGCTTCATAGCTATTTGTAGAATTTGCTGATAAAGGAGGCGTTCTATCGAATAAGTTTTCAATACCGAATGAAAAAGTTGTATCATAATCAGCTAAGCTATAAGTAACGTTAGCATCATGAATAGTATAACCACCAACGTGACGTGCATCTAATGTACCATCTGTTGTAGACGGAGCAGATTGAGTACACCACTGGAAGTTCGCAGGCACTGTTGGATCACCATCAGGTCTAAAGATACCATCAACTGAATCATTTAAATCTGGATCACAAACTTCATCATGCCCAGCTGTATATCTTAGTTGATAGTTAACAGCCCAATCGCCATAAGACCAGTTAGCTGTTAGGTTAGATCTAACTCTAGGTAAAGCAATACCTGAATCTTCAATATTAAAACCATCATTTGGTACTAATTCGCCAGTAATGAAGTCAGTATTAGTAAATGTATATTGGTCAGTATAAGAAGTATCCCATACTAAACCAAATAAACCATAATCAGTATCAAACTGATAGGATACATTCATATCAACACCTTTAACTTGCAACTTCGCAGAGTTAATTCCACTTGAGTTCACATCAATAACATTGCCAGCTGGAACCCTTTCCATTAAATCACAGAATAGAGTCCCTGTCTGAGCACATGAGTTTAATACAGTAAATGCACTTAGTCTTGTCACGACATTATCAATATCTATATCATAATAGTCCATGGTAACTACAAGCCCGTCGACAGCGCTTGGCTCATAAACCATTCCTACTGTAAATGATTGTGATTCTTCTGGAGTTAAGTTTGGATTTGATCCAACGGTAATTCTGATTTGCGAGTTAGCTTGCTCATAATTAGAAGGAATACCTGCACATCCTGGCAAGTCAGGATTAGCAGCTTCACCACCATTACAAGGATCATTCAAATCAGGGAATGAATCACCCGTACCACCAAATAATTCAGCAATATTTGGCGCTCTAAACCCTTCAGAATACGTCGCGCGAATTAATAAATCATCAATTGGTTTCCAACGAATACCAACTTTACCATTAGTATCTCCACCAAAACCATCATAATCAGAATATCTTGCAGCTAATGAAACTTCTAATAATTCAGCAGCTGGAGCACCAGATAATAAAGGAACATTTAATTCAGTAAAAAACTCATCAACAGTAACTGTTCCTTCTGTTGGATTTTGCTGATTGCCTGAAGTTTGACCAGTTTGAATAATATAATCAGGTCTATAGAAACCAGAATCTCTTCTGTGCTCATAACCAGCAGCAAAGCCTAAGGGGCCTGCTGATAGCTCAGCAATTTCAGAACTAACAACACCAGAATACTGTATTTGTTTTTGCTGTCCAAATGAATGGGCTTCAAAAGTAATGTAGTCAACCATATCTTGAGTAATTGAACCACGACCACCAAATAAATTTAAAGGAACACAACTTGAGTCAGTAACACACTCATTGCTTAATGCTTTGGTAACACGTGTCATATTTAATTCGCCATCACCACGCTCAGTTGTATCAGTTCTACCTAAAGAGTAGTTTACAGACCAATCCCAGCCAGTACCAGCATCGATAAAGCCTTCAAAGCCAACACCATAATGGAATGTATCAACACGTTGTGAAAATATACGATTACCAGCTTCAACCATACGGCGACCTAATAATCCAATATATGTATCAGGAATATCAACACCATAAGGGTTATATGGGTTTTGTCCACCAATACCAATCAGGTTCACACCAGGTCTAGCACCTGTAAAGAAACCAAAGAATAAAGGTTGTGGAGCTAATAATTGAATTGATTCACGTCTGTTAAATAATGCTTCTGAAGAAACAGAAATATTATCTGTTAGTTGATATTTACCTTGAACATACACCGAAGTTCTTTCTTGAGGTGTAATCAAAAAGTTATCTGGTGCATAGTTAAATCTTGTGTCATCTGTAAATGGAATCAAGTCTGGATCATCTGGTGTATTCCAACCATTAGAACCAGGATTTGTTGTTTGGTTAACAAAGCCACCATCTAAAGGTGAGTATAAAACAAATCTACCTTGAGGAGTACCTGAACTACCTAATGTATTGCCTGTAGCAAATAAAGGTAAAGCCGAGATATCTCTGTCAGCCGCACTAATATCTTCAATTTTTGTATATTCTGCATTGAAGAATAAACTACCACGGTCACTTGCTGTACCCATAGATACATTAAATGTTTGACGTGCTCCGTCATCTTCAGCAGTTTTACCATAGTAAGCACTGGCTTCAACACCTTCGAAATCAGATCGCGTAACGATGTTAATAACACCGGCAATTGCATCAGACCCATAAATTGCTGATGCACCATCTTTTAAAACATCAATTCTTTCAATTACTGATATTGGGATAGTAGTTAAATCGGCAGAACCATTTAGAGTTCTCACCCAACGACGACCATTAACTAAAACCAAAACTCGATTTGAGCCTAGGTTTCGTAAATCAACACGAATTGAACCGTCGCCACCATTATTGTTTGATAAGTTCAATGATGCACCTGCAGCAGGTATTTGGCGAAGTAAATCACCAACATCAGTTAAACCTGTTCTTTGTATATCTTCACGATCAATTGTGAAAACTGGAGCTGCATTTTCTAAGTCTGTTGCACGGATATGTGTACCCGTTGTCACAACACGATCTAACTCCACCTTGTCTTCTTCTTGTGCAAAAACTGCGCCTGCTGATAGCAGAACACCAGTTGCCAACACAGATTGAATCGCTAAATACATAGGATTACGTTTATTTTTCATCTACATTATTCTCCTTGCCTTTACGACAAAAGGTTTATTTATTTTATCTTTCCTTGCTATTATTCTCGCGGAATTCCATTCCACATACATCCATGATAAGAATATTTATGGCAGAATTTAACTAATTTTTAATGTTTTTTGTAATTTTTACCTTAATTCTAAATTATTTACTCACAGTTTCGATGATGACAATAACTTAAAACTATCGGATCTTTTGAATTCTTGGAGGGGACAAATCAACATCGCCTGCTGTAAATAAACAACATGGATATTTACCCTTTTTATACAGTTCTAAATTTTTTTTATACTTTTCAAGGTGCTTTGTATCTTTTTTTCTTAATTGATTAAAAATCAACTGCGCTTGATAGTCTATTGCGTTTTGTTTATTGCCCGTTTTTGATTCAATCATTGCTAATAATTCAATCACAATATCATCTTGTGATATTTGATACATATTTCTTGCTGCATTCAAGGCATCAGTCTGCATTTGCTTGCTAACATCACAATGAACAGCTATTTTTACAAAGTTTGACAACAAGGCAAAGTTTTTGGGTTGCTTTTTTACAGCATCATAAGCCTTACTAGATGCCTGTTTGCATTTGTTCTTATAGGCAAGTATTGACGCCTGCCTATAGATAAGCAATGCATTTTCTGGGGTTAGCTTAACAGCTCTGTCAAGTTGTTCTAGAGCTTCATCGTACCTTTTTAACCGCATAAGTGCTGATGGTAATGTTGTCAAAGCTTGTTGCATTTTAGGATTAAGCTTTAACGCCTTTTTATACCATTTTATTGCTTTTTCGTCGTTGGCCAATATTTCTTCAATTACACCGAGGCTATACAGTAACCCGTCATTATCTGGAAATTGATTTACTTTCGGCTCTAATAACTCTACCGCTTTTTTAGCTTTACCAGTAGAGACATAAATATTAGCTAGTGTTAGTATTGGATATAGTGAGTCTTTATCTAGATTATGTGCAATTTTTGCTGTTTTTTCCGCATTTACATAATCCTTTTCCATATACATCATTACCGCCCTTTGGTTATAATAAGATGCGCTTCTTGACTCAGAGTAAACTTCATTGAAAATTGGGTCATAAGTATAGGGTTTAGTCTTACCTTTTTTTAAATTATACTCCTTCGCTTTTTTCATATCACCTATGGCTGCATAAGCCTGTGAGATCAAAAAATTAATTTGATTGGCTATTGGCTGCGCCTGTATCGCTTCTTTATATTTTTTTATAGCTTCGTGGTATTTTCCGTTTTGTGCGAATATTTTACCTAATCCCACCAATGCTTCTGAAGACTTCTCATTTAATTTTAAAGCTAACTCAAAATAATATTGAGCTTGTTTAAAATCACCTTCTTGGTTATAAACATTAGCTAAACTAATGATTGCAGGAAGGTATTTTTCATTATACTTTATTGATTTTTTTAAATTTTGTTTTGCAGATTCAAAATCACCTTGTGACGTGTTTAACCTTCCTAACAAATAAAGCAATTTTGTGTTGTAAGGAGAAAGCTCAAGCGCTTTGTTATATGCATGAAGCGCCTCTTCACCTAAATCGTGAACTTGATAAAACATACCCAACTTTACAACAATAGCGCCCGTTACTGCCTCATCTCCGTTTTTTTCAGCTTTCTTTAATTGTGCAACAAGCTCATTATGCCTTTCTTTTATGGCCTGCTTTGAATTTGACAAATCTGGATACTTTAAACTGATAGCCGAAAAAGCTATAACACTGTATAAAATAAATAATATTGAGCTAAATTTAATTGTTTTCATTTTTATTTCTTTTTAAGTTTATGGTATTGGTTGACTTTTAAGTTTTCAAATTTTGATGTACTTCCATCTAACCATTTAATTTCTACTGTAACTTTATCTGTATTACTACCAAGACCAAACAAGACTTTTGAATCATTTGAAGAGGCATAACTTCCATCCGTTTTAACCCGTTTGCTTAGCTTGCCTTTCTGATAAAAAACACTAATTTTTGCCCCTACTTCAATTCTATTGTTTTTTGGGTTCCATGCTTCAACTCCAATCCAATTATTGTTGCTTTTTTGCATGTTAACATACAAATGGGGCCTGTCATTATTATTAGAAACAATTATATCAACATCGCCATCATTATCAAAATCAGCGAACGCAGCTCCTCTACTTGTACTTTTTCTTAAAAAGTTATCTCCTTGTTTTGTTGAAACTTCTTCATACTTACCGTGACCAATATTATGCCACAACTGATTACTTTGCTTGAAGGGAAAAACCTCTTTACTAATAACTTGTTTATTAATTTTAACCACCGCGCCATTAGCACTAAAAATATCTAGTAAACCATCATTGTCGAAATCAAAC
>JALWML010000236.1 GCA_027083915.1 Lysobacterales bacterium
TGGCATAAAATACGCTACTATGCGTTGAAAAACTTGGAATTAGCGAGCTAGTCACGGCATTTTCCGCCTTTATTAGCAAATTTTCTACTCATTTTTCTTTCGCCACATAATACTTTCACAGTCTCTGAAGTCTGAATTTTGCCGCTGGGTTAATATATTGTTATCAATACTTCACTTGGAGCTAAACAAATTTTGTCACTACAGGTTTGCAGCTTAACCTTGAGTTGATGTGGAAATGTTATGTCATTTGGTGTTTTAAGCAGAACCTTAATAGTGCCTTCAAAGGTACTTAAATCTTCTTTACTAAAATCAAGTTTTGTTGTTTTGGCTTGTGGATAGCTTATGTCAAGTTTAGCACTTGAAGAAATGTTTAATGGGATAAGGGATTTGATGGTGGCTTTATTGGAGTTAATGTGCCAGCCTTTTTTGATAGTAAATTGTAAAGTTATTGCCTTTTCTAATCGTGAGCCTGATATTTTAACCTTGCCATTTCCTGTATAGACAAGAGAACCGTTTTCACCCTTGTCATATATGTTTTTTGCTCTTAACATACTGGTGTGAGAAATGCCTTGGGTGCTTATTTTATGTGAAAAAGCCGCTAGAGCATTGGTGTATAAGTTGTCTATGGTTAAATTACCTGTACGACGAACCATGCGAGCTAGGGCAATCAACATTTGTCCATTAGCAGAAACCATCGCACCATCATCTGATTTTTTGATGCGGCTGGTGTTAGGTATATCTTTTTCAGGAATATTGTCAAAAAAACCTCCCTTAACTTTGTCTTCAAACAAACGAGTTGTTTGTTTGATAAGCGATTGAGCTTCATTTAACCATTTATCATCCTCACTAATATCATACAATTCAATAGCTGCGGTTATCATCCAAGCATAATCTTCAAGTTCGGCATTTATGCTAGAGGCTTTGCCATTGAGTGAATTTCTGACCAAATAACCTTCATCATTACGGTGATTTTCAAGAATGAAATCCATGGCTTTTATGGCAGCAGTTAAGTAGTGTGGTCGATTTAATGAGTCAGATGCCAAAGCCAAAGAATAAATCATTTGTGCATTCCAACTAGTAATGGCTTTGTTGTCAATCAAAGGTGGGGTGCGTTTTTTTCTGATTTGGTAGAGTTTGTTATTGATAGCATCCAATTTTTTGATTAGCTCTTTATAGCTTATCTTTTGCTTTATTGCGGTTTGTTGCAAGGGTTCTTGGAGTTCAAATATGTTACGGTGTTCAAAGTTACCTCTTTTGCTGAAATGGTAAATGTTTTGCAACCAATCAAACTCATTGCTTGTTAAGGCTTGTTTGAGTTCGTCAAATATCCACGTGAAAAACAAGCCTTCTTCTCCTTCGGAATCGGCATCTCCAGCACTGTAAAACACACCGTCATTACTAACCATTTCATTTAACACGTAGTCAAAAATAGCGATGGCTGTACGTTGATAAGAGGGATTATTGAATTGCAAAGATGCACGGGTATAGACCTCTCCCAATTGTGATTGGTTGTATAACATTTTCTCGAAATGAGGCACTAACCATTCATTATCAACACTGTAACGGTGAAACCCACCACCGATTTGGTCGTAAATACCACCTTGTTGCATTTCATTTAAGGTAAAAACTAGGGCAGAGTTAGTTTCAGGCTTATTTTGTGCAAGTAAATACAGTAACCATGGTTCTTGTGGAAATTTTGGCGCACTGGAAAAACCACCTTGCAATTCATCGTGCATGGATAGTAATTGCGTATTGGTTTTTGCATAAATTTCGTCACTAATTTCACGTGCCTTTTCGGACTTAGACAAGTATTTTGTAATAGCAGCATCCATTTGTATGGCTTGTTTGCGTAAATCAGCTTCTTGGGTTTTCCACACTTCATCGACTCGTTTGAGTAGTATAGTAAATTGACTTGGATTGTAATAAGTGCCACCAAAAAAAGGTTTGCCCTCAGGCGTGATAAAATTTGACATCGGCCAACCGCCATGACCTGTCATCATTTGTACACCCGTCATGTAATAGGCATCAATTGCCGTTCGGCGTTCTCTATCGACCTTGATAGCAATAAAATGTTGATTGATGAACTGGGCTATTTCTTTGTTTTCAAAACTTTCGTGTTCCATCACATGGCACCAATGACAGGTTGCATAACCGATGGATAAGAAAATAGGTTTATTTTGTTTTTTTGCCAGTGCAAAAGCTTCGGGTGACCACGCCATCCAATTCACTGGATTGTGCGCATGTTGTAACAGATAGGGTGATTCTTCAAAAATGAGTTGATTCACAAAAACAGCAGAGCCATCTTTATTCAAGTGTTCGGTGCGTGGTTTATAGCTTTTGCCAAGTGATGCAATGCGAGTTTGCATCTTTTGTTGTCTGTCTATCGAATAACTGTTGAGATAAGGCAAGGAGTCTTTCATAGTAAAACCAATGGTAGAGAAAAAGAGAAGTGAACAGAGGAGAGTTAGTTTCATTAGATGAGGAGTAAACACGCGGCTTTTCGTTCTTCTGCTATCAAAATATTATAAGTTCGGGCGGCAGATTGGTTATTCATCACCTCAAAACCAATGTTTTTCAAAGCGATAGGGTTAAGTAACTCAACAGCAGGAAATTCGTGATTCTCACCAGAGCCAAGAATAACAATCTCAGGATTACTCGCCAATAATTGGGTAATGTGCTCGGCAGTTAAGTCTGTAACGCTGTTGATACTAATTTCAATTAACGAATCTTTAGTCATTATTAGCGATTGTGCATAGGGTTTATCATTAACAACTATCTGCTTCGCATTAATAGTTGTAATTAAGTTGGCTTGTTCGACTCTATTTTGGTGCAAGTCCATTATTAAAGTGTTAAATCAAATTGTGGGTCATCGGGATTGGCACGAAAAATTGTCAAAGTTTGACCTATGGAATGAATTTTATTGGCTTGACATTGTTGGATAATATCGGCTGTGATTGATTCGCGTTGTTCTCTGTCAAGGCGAATCTTGATTTTGATGAGTTCGTGCTGATCAAGAGCAATATCTATGTCATTTAAGATGTTTTCTGTTAATCCTTTATCTGCAATCATGACAACTGGATTTATGTGGTGGCTGACGCCGCGTAAATACTTTATAACTTTTTTATTCATGAACGTTTAATAGTTGATATGTTTGTGGTAACGTTGCATTTTATTGTTCAAAGGTCATAATGGCAAGAAGTAAGAGTTCAAATAATTGGTTACGTGAACATTTTGATGATCATTGGGTCAAACTCTCGCAAGAAAAGGGTTATCGAGCACGTTCTGCCTTTAAATTGGAGGAGCTGCATGAAAAAGACGGTCTACTAAATAATGTCACTAATGTGGTGGATTTGGGTTGTGCTCCAGGCGGTTGGTGCCAAGTGGCAAGAAAAATCGCTCCAAGTAATGTTCGTATTATTGGTATGGATATTTTAGCAATGGAACCAATTGATGGAGTGGAGTTTATTCAGGGGGATTTTCGAGAAGAATCTGTTTTGAATGAACTGTTGGATTTAATAGGCGATGAAAAAATAGACCTTGTTTTATCCGATATTGCCCCAAACCTTAGTGGTGTATTTGCCGTTGACCAGCCTCGCATTATGTACCTTGCGGAGTTAGCATTGGATTTTTGTTTGCACTGTTTAAAACCAAATGGCAATTATGCTGTCAAAATATTTCAAGGCGAGGGCTTTGATGACTATTTGGCAGCAATGAAAAAGAACTTTAAAAAAGTAGTGATGCGCAAACCAAAGTCATCACGACCAAGAAGCCGAGAAGTCTATGCTGTGGGCATAGGGTTTAAAGGTTAATAAATTGAAACTAAATAAATTAGGAATGTGTTTTGAATAATAGTACCACAAAAAATTTAATATTATGGGTTGTTGTTTTGCTGTTTGTATTGACGGTATTTAACACAATGATGCAACAGTCAGTTAATTCATCTGAAGTCTCGTACACTAACTTTTATCAGATGTTACAAAACGGAGAAATAAAATCCTTAGATGTAAATAGCACAACCAGTGTGCATAAAATCATCAAGGCTGAAACCAAGTCTGGGCAGCAAATTATTGTTAATGCGCCAAATGATCCAAAATTAATTGATGAGATTATTGCACAAAAAATAGATGCTAAATTTGAGCCTGTACAAGAAGAAAGCATGGCATTTAGAATTTTTGAAACCATTTTTCCTATTATCTTGTTGGTTGGTTTATGGTTCTTTATTATGCGCCAAATGCAAGGCGGTGGTGGTAAAGGTGGTGCGATGAGTTTTGGTAAATCCAAAGCAAAGTTACTTACTGAAGACCAAATCAAGGTAACATTTGCTGATGTGGCAGGTGTAGAAGAAGCCAAAGAAGAAGTGGGTGAAATTGTTGATTTCTTGCGTGATCCAAGCAAGTTCCAAAAACTTGGTGGGCATATTCCACGTGGTGTTCTAATGGTGGGTTCACCTGGAACAGGTAAAACCTTATTGGCAAAAGCCATTGCAGGTGAAGCAAAAGTACCATTTTTCACCATCTCTGGTTCTGACTTTGTTGAAATGTTTGTTGGTGTTGGTGCCTCACGCGTCCGTGATATGTTTGAACAAGCTAAAAAGAATGCGCCATGTATCATCTTTATTGATGAGATTGATGCTGTTGGCCGTCAACGTGGTGCAGGCATGGGCGGTGGACATGATGAACGTGAACAAACATTAAATCAATTATTGGTTGAAATGGATGGTTTTGAAGGTAACGAAGGCGTTATTGTTATTGCTGCAACCAATAGACCTGATGTATTAGATTCTGCATTATTACGCCCCGGGCGTTTTGATAGACAAGTGGTCGTACCATTGCCAGATATTAAAGGACGAGAAGCCATCTTAAAAGTTCACATGAAAAAAGTGCCATTAGCTGAAGATGTAAAACCACGCAACTTAGCACGTGGAACACCTGGTTTTTCAGGAGCCGATTTAGCCAATTTAGTTAATGAAGCGGCATTGTTTGCAGCTAGAAATAACGCATCAATTGTTACAATGGAACATTTTGAGCAAGCCAAAGATAAAATCATGATGGGTGCAGAGCGCAAATCAATGGTGATGGATGAAAAAGAAAAACTCAATACAGCTTACCATGAAGCAGGACACGCTATCGTAGGACGTTTAGTGCCAGAACATGATCC
>JALWML010000237.1 GCA_027083915.1 Lysobacterales bacterium
TTACTGACCTTACTTTTTTCAAATATTTGTTTTGCTCAATACCAAAATAGTTACAGAAATATCGCCTATGATTTTCAAGCTGGTGTTAATCCGCGTTACCTATCATTGGATATTTACAGACAAACAACAGGAGAAAACTTGCCTGTTGTATTCTTTATACATGGAGGCGGTTGGTCCAGTGGTGATAAAGCAAATCATTCACACGACAACAAAAGAGATTTTTTTATCAACAATGGCTTCTTATTTGTATCGATTAATTACCGTCTTACTCCCGATGTCATGTTTCCTCAACACTCACTTGATGTTGCTAAAGCCTATGCTTTTATACTAGAAAACATCAATACTTATGGTGGAGACAAACACCACGTATTTGTTATGGGTCATTCAGCAGGAGCCCATTTGGCTGCACTTTTATCTACTGATAAATCCTATTTGAATAGCTTAGGTTATGAATTAGACACGATTCAAGGCACTATTTTATTAGATGGGGGAGGATACAATATCCCATGGATAATTAACGATAATATTATCCATGATAACCAATCTGGATTGAATATGTATTACGCTGCTTTTGGACTTGAACCACCTATTTGGGAACAGGCCTCTCCAATTACGCACATCAATGCAACTGATGCGATTCCACCTTTTCAAATTTTTCACGTAAACACTAGAAGAATTTCAACTCTAGTAGGAAATCAATTATACGATGCCCTAAATGACAACAATCAAAGCGCTGAAATTATTCCAGTGGCTAATTCCGGTCACGAAATGATTAACAGAGATTTCGGTTTAGCAAATGATGTTGTTTCTCAACAAGCACTGGTATTTATCCAAACAATCAGGGAAGAATTGTTCGAAAGAGTTTTCTCTAATAACTTCGAGTGATGTCACCATCACTCGATGATTAATTGCCCAATTATTGGGCTAAATATTCGTTCAAGAATTCCAAATATTTATTGGAAGCTTCAATGCGGTTTTTCTTTTTAGAAAAACCATGTCCTTCATCATCAAACAATAAATACTCAACGTGAGTTCCTCCTTTTCTAATGGCCTCAACCATTTCATCACTTTCAATTTTTAGAACTCGCGGGTCATTAACGCCTTGCACCACTAAAACAGGGCTTTTGACTTGATGCCCATAAAATACTGGAGAGATTCTATGCAATCTTTCTTCATCAGTAGCTGGATCTCCCAACTCATCGTATAAAGATTTTCTAAAGGACTCCCAATAAGCAGGAATACTCTTTAAAGTGCGCACCCAATTAGTAACGCCAAAAATATTAATACCCGCTTTAAACTCATTGGTAAATGCCATCGCCGCCATGGTCAAATAACCACCATAACTACCGCCCATGACTCCAATTTTATCTTGATCAACCCAATCTAACGATTGTAAATATTTTTTATTGTAGACCACATCTTGCAAATCATCTTCACCATGTCTCTTATCATCTAAATGAAAAAATGTTTTTCCATAACCTCTAGAACCACGGTTGTTAATTCGGCATATTCCATAACCATTATTGACTAAATGTTGAATCATCGCCGAATAGCCTTTGCGACTTTGTCCTCCAGGACCTCCATGAATATACACAATCGCAGGGACTTTTTTGGTGGCTGCCTGCTTGGGTTTGTAAAGCAAACATGGGATTTCTAAACCATCAAAACTTTTAAATCGTACCACTTGACTGGCAACCAAGTTGTTCTCATTAATAGCTGGGTTGCCACTGTTAGTTAAACGTTTAACCTTTTTATCACCAAGATTATGGACATAGAGGTTTGAAGGCGAAGTATCTGAATTGACATAAAAAACCATAAGCTGAGAATCCTTTGAAAAATTCACGCCTTGTAAGTTACCTTCAGGCATTTTAGGTAATTTGATTAACTTATTACTTTTGGTATCACGAATTGTTATTTTTGTTTGGGCATCTGCATTTACCCCTGTGACTTGGTACTTGCCGTCCTTTGAAAAATAGACAAAACTAACATCCCAGTCATCTTTAAAATAAAGCTGTTTACTGCCATCACTCAAATCATAAGACCAAGCTTGATTAAATTCACCATATTCATTAGTGGCATAAATAAGTTTTTTTGAATCCCGTGTGAAGGTGTAAGCATTAGTAGAAATGTCTCCTTTATGCGCAGTAATTAGTTTTTCAATTGGTTTCTTCTGAGTAAGGTTAACCAAATAAATATCAGAATCCGCATTGCCATTAGTTTTACCCAGAGCTAGCCATTTATCGTCTTCACTTAATCGCGAAATGGTGTAACCTTTATTGTTTTCATACACCATTTTACGTGAATAGTCATCACTGTCATAAAGGTAGAGGTCAAAATACTTTGGGTTGCGTTTATTTGATGCCACAAAAAAGTGCTTATCATCGTGGTGCCAACCAACAAAACTTGCCTTGTTTTTATCACCTGGTGTTAAATCCACAATCTTGCCATCGAGTTCTTTAACATATAAATGGGTGTTTTCATTACCCCCTTGATCTGCTTGATAAATAAATCTATCATCATTGGGAAACCAACTTAAAGCATAAGTAGAATCAGTAATGGAATGAGTCAATTGTGTTGACTGAGAACCATCGACAGGAATGCGATATACATTAAAAACACCTGTAGCATCATTACTGACTAAAACCGCACTGGCATCGTGATTTAAAGAAGAGCCAAACACTGAAGTTGTTTTATAAAACTCTTCAGCACTATAGGTTTTAAAGGAATCAACGTGCTGCTGTGATATTTTTTTATTGCTGGGTTGCATACAGGACTGCAGCATAACAAAACAAAAAATAATTAGAAAAAAAAGGATTATTCTGCTCATTATAGGCTCTCAAATTTAGTTAACTGTACTATTCTAGCATATAATTTATTCAATCGTATTCAAAATAAGTTCGAGTATCACTGACTAAGGATTCAACAAAATGAAAATTACTGCACAACAATTGAAAAATTTAAAGAACACCATCGCCCAAGGCCGAATGATTTTTGCCATTAAAGAATACAGAGCAACCACAGGTGCAGACTTAATGACTGCCAAGCTTTTTATTGATGAATTGATTGCTGAAAACAATGCATTAAACACTTTATCAGACAAGGTAAAAGGGCAAGAATCATTCAATTATCAACAACTGCAATTAATGTCAGATTTACTTAAGCAAAACAAAAAAGATGAAGCCATTTCCATGTATATGCGCATAAAGCACGATGACTTACCAAGTGATGAAGAATTCAAAACTGGTGTTAAGTTTATTAATCAATTGCCAAAATATATCCAAGACAATGGCATTACAAAAGAGGAAATCCCTGAGCATAAGGTTAATGAACAACTCCAACAACACAGAAAAAAACCAAAAGAGCAAGAAGAACAAAAAGTAACTGAACAAACTCAAGCAACTAACAACACTGAATATGCTTTTAACTGGTTAGCTGATGAATCCGCTCCCAAATTCCTTAATAACTTTTTAGACACTACTATTCCTCTTATGGACAAATCTCAATTTGTTCCAATAAACAATTCAGGACGAGCGACACTCGTTTATAATTTATTCTTTAGCGGCTTACTAGTCATCGCATCCTACAGCGTTATTACTGGATTAATGCACAATACACTAAGCCCAAACAGTACGGTAGCTTGGGTTTTACTTATCGCCTTTCCCACAGTGACTGTATTTTTTCTTTGGAAAACATGGCAATCTTATCAGAAAGACTCAATAATTAATCAAGCCAAACAAAAAGGTCAGTACCGACAAGGCATGTTTGTATTAAAAGAAGGCTTGTTATTACACATGAAAAATAAGTTTTGTTACCTCCCAAAAGAAAACATTAACGAATTTAAGCTGACTTCAAATGGCAGGCACGAAGCAAAAAATTTGGATGTTTATATACAAAAACCTGACGGGTCTTTGCTCTCTTATCGACTAGACTTCCTTAACCAAGTTAACACCTCTCTACAGAAATCCTTACAATCATGGCACAGAACTGGTCACTGGGAATTTAACTCATAATATTCTATTCACTTGGTTCTTTAATAGTATAACCTTCTGCTGCTAATAATTTCAAGTAGCTATTTTCCCCCAATAGATTATCAATGGATAAAATAGCTAGGGTTGATTTGTTTGACCTCAGGGCTTGCTTAGCGCTTTCTAACCATAAATTTTGTAGCTTTTCTTTAATATTTTCTATCCCCACATCTTTTGTTATATCACTATCGAGGATTGCTGAAATGCATGACTCATCTTGGTTTTCAAAGGTTAATGCCTTTAATGCAGTCACATCTCCACGTGCCCATGCATCCGCTCGTCGTTTTAAAATACTCAAATCACCCTCCAAGGTATCCAATGTTTTTGTGAAGCATTCCAGATCTCTTATTTCAGTCTTTTTAAAATTCTTCATTGTTTTCTTTAACTTGCTAACATCTATCTTAATCTGAGGATTAATAAATTCCAGTTTCTTTTTCTTCGCCAGTTTATAGACTTTTTTACTCACCTTTGTATCGTAGGTTAAACCGATTTTATTCAAGGCTTTATTAAACAATTTATCCGCTGCAAATATGGGTCGTTCTTTTTCAATCTTTCGACTCGTGCCAATGTATTTTTTCTTTAAAACCAGCCAACGTTGATAAGTATCCTCAGGAATCACCTCCATTAACTTTTTCTTGCCAGGGTTCTTTTTTATGCCAATGGCTGAACGCATTAATGATAAACCAGAAAAAAAGCCAATATCTGCCGTCACTGAAGGGGGAGAAAGCAAGGCTTGTGAATCATAAATAACCGACTCAACCTCCATTGATTCCCATGTCATTTTTTTTGGTAAAGGAGAAAGATTACCTAAAATCCACAAAGTGTTTTCACCATTAGAAACCTTCCACAAACCCGGGCCTGACCGAATACCATAAACCACAACTGAGTCAAGAGACACCACATCCTGCTCAGTCTTGTCGATTGCAAATAAATGAGTTGATAACAGTATAAATAAAGAAAGAAAATAACGCATTTTTGGTATTTTATAAATTAAAAACCCAATAGTAATATAACTTAAGGCTATTGCAAATAGCCCTAAAGTCACGGATTGATCAAAATAAATTCAAGTGTTAAAACCCTGTTAAATAATTTATTTTTGTGTGAAGGTAAACACCATAC
>JALWML010000238.1 GCA_027083915.1 Lysobacterales bacterium
TCTTCGGTGAGGGTTTGGTTAACATATTCGTTAAAAATATGGCGAAATTCTTCATAATCATCGCGATTAATGGAAAGCCCTGCTGCCATGGCGTGTCCGCCAAATTTGTGCATGAGTTGTGGATGGCTTGTTTCGATAGCAACGAGCGCATCGCGGATATGAAAACCGGTTATGCTGCGAGCTGAACCTTTAAGAATTTCAGAGGCATCATTTTCTGGAGCAAAAGCGATTACTGGGCGGTTGGTTTTTTCTTTAACTTTTGATGCCAATAAACCCACAACCCCTTGGTGCCAATCCCTATGAAATAGGCATATGCCATCGGGTAAGCGTTTGATTTTATCCAGTTCATTGACCACGCTATCGGCAACACGTTGCATGTCTTTTTGTATTTCTTTGCGTTGGTGATTAATGACATCGAGTTTGTGTGCCAGTACCATGGCTTGTTGTTCATCGTCAGTGGTCAATAATTCAATGCCAATACTCATGTCTTCTAACCGTCCTGCGGCATTTAAACGAGGGGCGATAACAAAGCCAAAGGTTTCTGTTGTGGTTTTGTGGCATTCTTTGTCTGCAACTTTGAGTAAAGCTTTGATGCCTGCAACAGTGCGACCTGCTTTGATTCGCTTGATGCCTTCGGTGACTAAAATACGGTTATTGTCATCTAATCCAACCATATCAGCAACGGTACCAAGGGCGACAATATCCAGCCATTGGGCTAAATTGGGTGCAGTGATAGCGTTATCGCTAAAATAATTGCTTTTAGTTAATTGCGCCCGAATCTCTGCCAGTAGGTAAAATACCACACCCACACCGGCGAGATTTTTACTGGGGAACTCATCACCATTCAAATTTGGGTTAACTATAGCATCAGCATTGGGTAACACTTCGGCTTGTAAATGATGGTCAGTGATAATGACTTGCATGCCAACATCTATGGCAGCTTGTGTTCCATCAATCGAAGAAATGCCATTATCTACTGTGATGATTAATTCACAATCCATGCCTTGCAAAATTGGTATCAATTGGGTGCTTAAGCCATAACCAAAATCAAAGCGGTTGGGTACGAGGAAATCAATATTATGGTGACCAAAACCATGCATAGCGCGTAAGCACAATGCCGTTGCGGTTGCGCCATCGGCATCAAAATCACCGACGATAACAATTTTCTTATGGGTGTTGATGGCATCAACGATAATCTGCGCAGCTTTTTGAATATTGGATAACCCTTCAGGTTTGTGCAAGTATTGTAACTTGTGTTCAATTTGCTTGGGGTTACTAATGCCACGAGATAAATAAAGGCGTTGGATTAAATCAGAAAACCCCAAATCTGATAAGGGATTTTCTTCTGGGACTTTTCTTCTTTTTATTTTAATCACAAATGGCTCAATAAGTTTGAGCCATTATTTTAACCTGACTGATTCATTATGTAACGCCTTATTGCAAATTTACTTTTTTGAATGGAGTTAATGTTATAGAGCAAGGTTAATATATCTAGTAATCGTTAATCTTATTCTCATGACACAATCCGCAACCAATTTCAGTGCCTTTTGGAACAAATACCAGTTTACGCTCATGACCATTAACATTAATTTTTAGACAACCGTTGCGGTCTTCTTCTTTACAAGCAAGTGTTCTATCTGCACTTGTTTTTGAAAGTACAGTTCCAAGACCATCATTACCATGGCAGTTTTTACAGCTGGCATCATTGATGTCTTCATGGTCTTTATTCCATGTGGTTCTTACTATTGTTCTATCAAGCTGACCACTATTTTGACTAATAGGTGAAATTTCATGCAAACCATGTGGACCATCTCGGCTTAACCCTAAACTTTGTGTATGACAAGTACTGCATTCACTAATAGTGCCGACATGCCCTTGCAATTGAATTGATGCACTGTTGTCATTAGCGTTGACATTTGCATTGGGCCAAATAGCATGCGTGCTACCATGACAGCCTTCACACATGATACCACTGTGTCCTTGGTTACCTTGTGTTGTGGTTGAATTACCACTGAGGCGATAAAGACTTTCGTTCTCTGCAAATGGGGAAGTAGGAGAGACAATCGGATTATTGGCATCAGTGGTAAAAGCTTGCAACAGGCGAATGCCATCATTGGCGACTATCGCACCTGCTGGGTGATTTTTATGACGGGCATCGCCAGTATGACACGACTGGCATTTGGGTTCACTCGCCCATGGTACACGTGAACCACCAGAGGTAAAGTCATGGCCTACATCTGGCATTTCTCCATGGCAATTTTGGCAAACAACGCCACCAGTTGCCATTGCTCCGCGTAAACATTGAGTGCGCCTTCCAGGATGGCATTGGTAACACGTTTCACCTAATACATATTGAGTAACGGTGAGGTTTGGATCGGCATTAGGAAATCCATTGCTGACGGCTGGCAGTTGACGAATGGCATCATCTGGTGCGGGCATATTGGGAAATAAATCTGTAAATTGCCCGTGGTATTTGTGCATCACCGAAGACATACTTAACCCAACAGTGACTTGAAATACTTGATTCTCTGGACTGTCAGTTGGTCCTAACTGCGCTAAATCTAAAGCGGGAGAATAATGGCATTGCGAACATTGGATTGGTACTCTTTTACTCAAACAATTGGCATTCCAAACACTGCTGTTATTAGCATTATCTGCTGCATCACAATTTCCCCATCCCATGGGATAATTGCTACCATGTTTAACATCGTGTAACCGCAGCACATTGATTTTGGCAGCATTGAGTAATTGTTGATCAACCGTTAATCCCGGTGCGTTTTCTAAACCTTCTACCTCAAATACCGTCTGAGTTTGTGAAGTAGGAGAAAGGGCTGATTCATTGCAGCTATTACTTTGTATCAATGGCGATACGTCAATGTCGGCACAATCTATCATCATTGCATGGCAGTTTTGGCAGTCAGCTTCAGAGGCAACAGGCAAGACTATATCGGTACTAGCAATAGTATCATTCGTGAGTTTCGCCTGAATACGCATCATTGGATAAGGGTTACTCCTGCCTGCATCATCAATCGGAAACATGGGAATTCCTTCAGCAGAAAACCAATTGGTTTGATTGATTATACTGCCAAGGGGAGACGGCAAGACACTGCTGAAGAAATTAACTTCTGTATCAAATCGACCAAAGGGCTTAGGCTCATTGCTGACATAAGGGTCGCATATGCCAGGCATGGACTGTTGGTTGAAATGACAGGTAATTGGATTGAGTAAACAATCAGGTAATGCAGTTGATTCTGGGACTGGTAAACCAATATCGGCAATGATATGTAACGGGTTAAGTAAGCCGAAAAAGATATTATCGTAACCATCAAAACCGATTGGGTTATTGGTGTTGGGATTGTTTTCCCAAAAGTTGCTTTTAAAAAGGGATAAAAAAGCCTCATTTTGCGAGGAAGAATTTATCGAAACAGCCGAGCGATTTGTGCCGACTAATGAAGCAAGCGGAGGGTTCAAAAATGCAGGCATTGATGGATTGTTGTTATCAAAAATAGGATCATTGGGGTTGGAACTAGCAGAATAGACCACGGAAATATCGGGGTTAATTGTTGGTGTGATAAGTACCGGATTATCACCGCGTTGAATGACTTGTGCATGCACGACATTAAAGGGTGGCAAAATACTAAAGATTTGGTAATCTAAATCAGCACAATGCATACCGAGGTCATTAGCAGCCAAAACTCTATAATCAGTATTCCCAAGAAAAGGATTTTCAAGCACTGCATCGAATGAATTAGTTGTCGGGTTTTCGAAATCTGATTTGAAAATTAAGTCAGCCTGCGCAGAAACCTGCGAACAGGTGATAAACAGCAAGCTAATGAATAGGCATTTTATCGATAATTTTGGTGTATGATTTGTATTCATTTTGCTACCTCATTTGGTTTATTGTGTAATGATAATTACAAATACGCCCTTATCGTAGGCTTTAAAATGCCCCATTTTTGTTAGTTGATTCACAAAAAAGAGCTCAAATTTAGTAAAAATAGCCTTTTTAACGTGAATTTAACGTAAAACGATATTAAGTCTATTAGATATCGCAAATCCTCATTGTTAATAGAATAGTTGACCCCTTGCTTATTTATCTGTTAAAGTTTATCTCAGTATTCACAAGGGAAATTTTAACTTTAATCAATTAACATGAAACTAGTCAAGCCCTCATTAGCATACCAAAATAGCTACTGCCGTTATATAAAAGAGTTAGGTGAAGAAGAGCGTTATCCATTTCCTTTGGACTTTGCCTATGATGATTTTGAAGCCTTATTAGAAAAACTTGAAAAGTTCGCATTGGGTGAAAAACTGCCAAAAGGATACGTTCCCAGCACTACATTTTGGCTAGTTGAAAAAGAGGAAATACTTGGAGTGACAAACTTAAGACATAAGTTAAATAAACAAATTATGTTTTGTGGTGGTCATATAGGTTTAAGTATTCGACCTTCACAACGTGGTAAAAATTTAGGTAATAAACTGATGAATCTCTCAATTAAAAAATTACACTACATGGGTGTTAATCAGATTCACATACATTGTCATAAATCAAATCTAAAATCAGCAAAAATCATCATGAATAATGGTGGAGTACTGGATTCTGAAATTAATGATAATGGACAAAAAGTTCAAAGGTATATAGTTGAAGATTAAACAATCAGTATGTTCTTGAGTCTATGGACTTAATGGTTTTAGTCTTTTACATGGCAATGCATTTTAAAACCAATTTTGTAAAAATACCAAAGAAGGTCTTTGCGAAGGAGGGACGACTGCGGCAATCTTATTGAATTTAGTGGTTCACCTTGAGATTGCCGCGTCGTTCCTCCTCGCAATGACAGCCTTTTTTGGAAAATCATGTTCCTTTAGGTGCAAAAAAACCCAGTTAAATTTAACTGGGTTTTTTGAAACATGAGAAGACTCAAATTTAAATTAGATTGGTTTAGTAGTTCGCTAGGTTGATGCTTATAAAGAATGATTTGGTGATTGAATAATAAAAAGCCTCGATATTTCTACCGAGGCTTTTTAGATTCTATGGTTTGGAATCTTTGCATTTAATCGCTTTAGTAGTGAGCTATTTGTTTGGAAAAATAATGAGTTGGTGAT
>JALWML010000239.1 GCA_027083915.1 Lysobacterales bacterium
ACATTAAACTCTTCAAAATCTTGATTTTCAAAATCCTTCAGAATCCGGTTTTCTTCAGTTGTTAAAGTATAATCTTTTAAGTTATTAGTTGATAAATACGATTCCAATTCTTTTATGCGTTCTGCTTCCAAATCTTCGATAAAGGATTCCATAAAATCAAAATCTATTTTTCCATTTTTAGTGGGTAGCTTTACAACTGTATTTTTTAATTCAATTTTCGTCGCTTTATTATTATAAGAAAACTTGCTTTTTATAACTTTATCAATTGATGCAAGTATAAACATTTGATTCATTTGAGTTAGTTTTTCACATTGCAACACACTCGTTGCACCATGTCCGTCTTTTAAGTAAAAAGGGGTTTCGAGATAAACTATATTTTGATTGTTTGAATGTATTAATATTGTTGGCTTTCCCTTTGTATTATTTAAAACATTATTTTTCAGTTGATGATGAGATATTATGCCGTTGTTTTTGGTTGCTTGACCATAAAAAGGATATAAGTTTTCCTTTTCATCTTTTAATTCTTCAAGTTTTAGAGGATTAATTTCTTTTTGTGATTGCCATTCAAGCACATCTTCAATTCTATATTCACCCCACTTAACTTTTTCAAGTTTTTTGCTAAGTGGGGTAATTACTTTCCCAGCTTTTCACTTTCTGTATGACCTTGTTTTAAAATAGTGCTTATTTCCCATGCCAAATAATCACTTACGGTTTTTTTGAAATCTTGTAAGGTAGGCTTGGTGTCTATCGGTGCTGATTGATTCCAATCTGCTCCATTTTCTGGGTCTATGGTGTTTTCATAATATTCTTTTTCGGTAAAAATATTAAGTTTGCTTTTGCCAAAACGTATCAGGTTTACCAACTCTTGGTAACGTTCTTTGGCTTGGTTGGTATCTTTAAGGTTATTAGTAGATTTTCTACGGCTTGTTCTTGTGTAACCATCTTCAGAAAAATCAATAAACTTTACCATTTCGTCTTTGTGGTGTTTTTCACCTACTTTAAAAACATAGACATTGGTTTGTACACTCGATTTACCAATAAAAATATCTACTGGCATTTTGATACTTGCCAAAAGTGTATGTTTTGCTAATATTTTTTTGTTGTAATCTACTGCTTTTCCTGAACCTGCGGAGTTTTGAATAATAATCGCCCCATAGCCTTTGTTCATCATTCCTAGGGCTTTTTCTACAAAGTTCATCCCATTTCCATTGGCAGAATATGGCGGATTGAGTATAAAAGCATCTGCGGGGAATTTACTGTCGGTTTTACCAAATCCATAATTGCCATCAAAGTCTTTTATGGAGTCAATATTTAAAATATTAGAGCTTCCATCACCCATCAAAATCATATTTAAAATTGCCAACATATAGACACTTGAAAGTAATTCTAAACCTAGCAATTGTTCTGCTTTTATTGCTATTTCTTTTTGCGTAAGTTCTGCTGGCGAAGTAATGTTGTTTTTGGCATCAATGAGCATTTCATTCATAGCAGCAACCAACAATCCAGCCGAACCTGTTGCAAAATCCCACACATAAGAATCCTTATTAACGCGTGCCAATTTAACCAGTAGCGTAGCTATATAAGATGGTGTAAGCACTACATCATTGAGTTTATCTTGTGAAAAACCAAGCCAACCGTACATTTCATTGAATAATTTTCCTGTAAAATCTGTGGTTAATCCTATTTTATAATAAATCCCTAAATCATCTACAATTTTTGCAAACACCCTTTTGAGTTGGCTTTCTCCATTTTCGACTTTGTTTATATTGTTGGTTAACAGCGTATTGGATAATGTTCTTATAATGAGCTCTTTCTTTTCTGTTGGTAATTGTTTTTCATCTAGGAATGCTTTAATTCTTCCTAATACAATATCCCCATCACGTCCTCCAACAAATGTTTGTGATTTTAGTTCGCTTTTATCAAGAACAGGCACTTTATTTGGGATACCTAATGTAGCAATGATAGAAGCAGCAACCAAATACACACGGTCATTCTCACCTAAGCCTTTTTCATTTTCATAAATATCATTGTTGAGCTTGACTAAACTGGCATCAATCTCTTTTTCTTTCTGCTCTTTTAATTTATCAATTTCTTTTTGGGTGAGTTCTAAGGTTTTTACCTTTTCAATAAAGGCATCAAAATTTTCAGGTGCTAAAAACGAAAAATCTGTGTATTCTCCAACCTTTTGTCCTGCACCAAGGTTACTTTTAGCAACATAATACACACCAATTTCTTGCTGAATTTCTCCCTTTTCATCCTTGTAGCCCGTCATTCCAATTGCAATAATCTCAGTATAACTGGTGTGATGCAGTAGTGCATTTGCATAATGCACGGCTCCATTTACGGCAAAAGAATTGATATTTTTAAAATTTGGTTCGCTTTTCGCTGTTTTGTTATCAACTTGACCATCACGATTAAGTTTTACCAGTTTGTTTTTATAACCTTTATACTCGATAAGTATTGGGAAAGGATTTTTATATTTATCATAGCCTATTAATTTAGCATCAGGACGATTACCTCCGACTCCTCCATTTTTAGAGAAATAATCATTAAGTGCCTTATCTATTTCAGTATTATCTAAAGGTTCTTGTTCTAATTTATAAGGTAGATTGTATGATTTAAGCCAACCATTAGCTAATTCTGCTATATTTGGTTCAATTGATTTTGCCATTATTCCTTTCTATCCGATTATTCTTTGAGGTTATTCTAACGTAAGATATATGATTTTCAATGGAGTTTCTCACTAAAGCTTCTATTTCGTGTATTATTCAAATTTTCAGACTCCTTTTATAAAATAATCAAGTCTTTGCAATCCACTATTATTCTAACTGTACTTGAAAAGATAGACACTAACCCTTATAATACCGTCAAATATTGACGGTTACTAAATGACTAGAAAAACCACTAACAATGTAATTTTAATTAACCTAACTGATGCAACTGCATTAAAAATGGTCAAAGAATTAGCAAAAGATTCTAGCAATGTTGTTATGGTTCATCATGCCAATGTCCGAAAAGGTCAAAGACATGTGAGTGATTTAGAAATATTAGAGTTGCCGTAGCATTGGATAATGGTGATGATGGCAATGTGATAGTTGTTGAATGAATAAAAGAGGTAATACATGAAAACAAATACAAAACCCTATCACTACACCTTGTGTGGCTTGGATAATGTTTATCTTGAAAATGGTTACACAATCAAAAACACGCCCTATGGTGATGGTATTGCCGTGCATGATATTGAGGGCTTACACAAAGCGATTGCTTACAATCTAATCACTAAGCAAAGAAAACTAAAAGGCGATGAAATTCGCTACCTACGCAAAGAATTAGACCTGTCACAAAAGAGATTATCTGTTTTATTAGATGTTAGTGAACCAACTATTCGTGGATGGGAAAAATCCCGTAGTGATATTTCAGGTTCTGCCAATACATTAATCAGAATGATTTACCTTGAAAAGATGGGTAAAAATGAAAAGGTATTAAACCTCATTGAAACGATTAACAAGTTAGATAATGAATTAAAGAATATTACCTTATCAGAAAAAAACAATCATTGGGTAGCTAAAGTCGCCTGATTAATTACCCAATGCACAACAAACCATCTTTCTTTATGTATATCCCAAAAACATGCACATAAAATGAGAATATTTGTGCATGAAACAAACTACAATAATCATTGTTTGGGTATAGCTGAACATTATTGTTGACATTGTTTGGTTATACCCGTACAGTATGATAATAAATGTATGGGTATAACTGAACAAATGAATGCTATAAAAAAAATTGAACAAGAGCAAAATGCTTTGATTGTGGACAATGTTGTTAAATTAGAACGCTTTATAGTGCCTAAGTTGGGATGGATTAAAACACTTCGGACAGCATTGTCCATGAGTGGTGCTAGTTTGGCACGGCGTTTGGGTTTGCAGCGTAGTAGTGTGGCATATTTAGAACAAGCTGAAAGTGATGGAAATATTACTTTGAAAAAACTTAGACAGGTAGCTAATGCAATGGATTGTGAATTGATTTATGCTATTGTGCCAAAACCAACAAAGGATAATCCTCAACCATTAATTGATGATATTATTCACAAGCAAGCACGGGTTAAAGCAAGTAACATTGTGCAACAGGCTTCAACTCAAATGATGCTGGAAAGCCAGCAACTTTCAAAGACAGCATTAAAAAAAGAAGTGGAGCGTTTAGCTAAGCAATTAGCAGATGATATGCCAAAAAACTTTTGGGAACTGGATTAATGGATTCTCCTGACGGTGCCACGCCATTAGACCCTGATCAATTAGGTGGGTTAAAATTCAAGCACATTGAAATACGTGGTCAACTTGACCAAATGGAACAGGTTAATATTCAAGATGGGTTGATGTGGCTAGATAAACAGAAAAAAGCTGATATTCTAACTTTACAATTTTGCCTTGAATTGCATAAAAGGCTTTTTGGTAAAGTGTGGGATTGGGCTGGTGAGTTTAGGCAAACAGAAAAAAATATTGGCATTAATCCAATGTATGTAAGTGTGGAATTACAAAAGTTACTGGATGACGTTCAAGCATGGATTGAATTTAAAACCTTTACACCCAAAGAGTCGGCTTTAAGGTTTCATCATAGACTGGTACAAATCCATGTATTTGCAAATGGCAATGGTCGACATGCCCGAATTATGGCTGATGCAATTCTGAAATTTATTTACCAATCTCCACAAATGAATTGGAGTGGTCAAAACTTACAACAAGCAAGTAATCAACGAAAAAATTATATCAAAGCATTAAGAAAAGCAGATGTACATGATTTTGAACCGTTACTAACTATGTTTGAATTGTTAGAATAAAGCACAAGAAAAATAAAATGCCTGTGCAAACAAATTAAATTATTTCATGTTATACCTATTGTTAAACGGTTAGACGTGTATTGCAATAAGCTTAAACTGGTATAACAGCAATGTTTGAAGATTGGTATAACAATAATAATATTTAATATCAGTAAGTTATAAATAGGTTCGGTGTCCGCCGCCTCCACCACACATAAAAAAAGCAGCTATTTTTTAGCTGCTTTTTTTATGTGTGGTGGAGATGGCCCAAGAGTTGAATCTTA
>JALWML010000240.1 GCA_027083915.1 Lysobacterales bacterium
TTTGTTTATTTTTTCTCTCCTTTTTTTATTAAATTAAATCGTCTTTTATCTTTTTTTGTAAAAAGTAAAATATATTCTATTTTTGGCTGTAGCTTATTAAATGATGTTTTTGTGTTTTGCGATTTTGTTTTAGATTCCCATGCAATATTACCCACAAAATTCTCCTCCCCAAAAATTTCATCCATTAAAAGGCGTAATTGTGCCACTTCATTATCGTCAATGGAGATAAATATCACACCATCTTCTTTTAATAATTGCTTGGCAATATACAGGCGTGGGTACATAAAGGTCAGCCATGCCGAGTGTGAGTTGCTTTTACTTTGGGTAAAGTCTAAGATGCGTTTGGCACGTTCTTGACTGATGCCTGCAAGGTCTTGCAGTTCATCTACGCTAAATTTGCGGTCATCTTGATAGACAAAGCCATCACTGCCTGTGTTGTAGGGTGGGTCGATATAAATCATCTTGATTTGTTCGTAATAGGCGTTTGATAAGTGTTTTAGCACTTCGAGATTGTCGCCTTTTAGCAAGAGGTTTTCAGAATTTGCATTTTCTCTTTGTTGGTTAAAGCTTTCGTCTTCTTTTAATAAGGTCGTGGCTTCATCACTTGCCAAAAGTCGTGCATAGGATTTTCCCAGCCAGTCCATACCGTAACTTTCTTTGGAAAAATTGATTTCATTTTTTGTCATTTGCTTTTTAAACTTGTCAAAATCAAGCTCGCCATTTTTGTCAAAACACCCTGAGAAATGCTTTTTTAAAATAAGCAAGTCTTTGTTTGCTGGTTTAATTTGTGTGCTGGTGTATTGTTTTTCCATTGGCTTTCTCTATAATTCTATTTGGTCTAAAAAATCATCTTGTTCAAAAATATTGGCATCTTGCAGAAATGATTCAATTAACATAAATTTGGCTTGTTCTTTTGGTATACCTCGAGAGCGTAGATAAGTCAAGGATGTTTCATCTAATTCACCAATGGTTGAGCCATGAGCGGCGATGACATCATCTGTATTGATTTCCAGTTCTGGGCGCGAATAGATGTTGGCATCATCGGTGAGCAAGATGTTCTTTAAACTCTGTGCGACATCACTGCCATCTGCACCTTTTGCGACAATCGCCTTAGCATTAATCGCAATTGAAGCTTTGTCTGTTGCCAATGAACGTTTGAGGACATTACTTTTACAGTTTTGCACCTTATGATTAGTTAACATATTTTCGCTGATATGGCATGAATCATGCGCGACATTAACCGATGCCGCATTAAATTCGCTGTGTTGCCCGTTGAAGTTAACTTCTTGAATTGTGTGCGATAATGCTGCGTTGTTGTTGATTGTGCCTTGTTGAATGGAAACATTTTGTGCACAGTTAACTTGTGAAAAATGTATCAATGCAGCGGTTTTTCGCAACAGTTTGTTTGATTGCAATTTTAAGCGTGAATCAGCAGCCATATTTATTATGGAAACATGGTTAATTCGGCAATCGTAATCATAGCTTTCAGTTAAGTCTAACTCGGCATTTTCACCGATATTAATGACGGTGCGAATATTTTCCCAATCTTTTGATACTTGCTGGTATTGTATGTGCAGTTTTAATTGCGAATTTTTAGGGATGGTTAATGCAAACCCTCCATTAAGCATGGCTGTATTGAGTTCGACAAATGTTTTTTCTTTATCAGTTTTGATATTTTTCCAGCTTTTTTCATCTACTTCCAAGATGTTTTGCATTTGGGTGTCTTGTGGTAAGTCGCCTTCGATGGTGAAGACGAATAATTGTCCTGTATTGGGGTCAGTACCCTTTTCTGTTTGAGATTGTTGCATATTTGACAAGCTTGAGTCAGAAAAGAGTACCGACCCCGATTGTGCAATATCGGTGACAGGTTCTAGTCTTTCTAACTTTTTGGTATTGGTGTATTTCCACAATTCGGATTTGCGCGTTGGTATACCGTAGTCTTGAAACTTTTTTAGGGCATCGCTGCGTTTTTGCTGTAACCATTTTGGTTCATCTTTCAGACCGATGAGCTTTTCAAAGGCTAAATTTATTGGGTTTTTAAACATGACTTTAGTCCTCTAACCAACCGTAACCTGTTTTTTCTAGCTCCAATGCCAACGACTTATCGCCTGAACGTACAATTTTTCCATCAGCAAGAACATGCACATAATCGGGTACGATATAATCGAGTAAGCGTTGGTAATGGGTGATGACGATAAATGAACGGTTGTCGTTTCGGAGTTGGTTGACACCATCGGCAACAATTTTTAAGGCATCAATGTCTAAGCCTGAATCGGTTTCATCCAAAATTGCCAATTTAGGCTCTAAAATACTCATCTGAAATATTTCGTTGCGTTTTTTCTCGCCACCAGAAAAACCTTCGTTAACAGGTCGTCGCAATAAATCGTCACGCATGTTCATTTGTTTGATTTTTGTGCGAACAAGTTTTAAAAACTCCGAGGAGTTCATCTCAGGCTCTCCACGGTATTTACGTTGAGCATTTAAGGCGGCTCGCAGGAAATACATATTGTTAACGCCAGGAATTTCCACAGGGTATTGAAAAGCAAGGAAAATTCCTTCGGCAGCTCGTTCTTCAATTTCAAGGTCTAATAAATCTTTGCCCAAGAAATCAACCGACCCTTGGGTCACCTCGACTTTTTCCATGCCAGCAAGCACGTTGCCTAGTGTGGATTTACCGGCACCGTTGGGACCCATAATGGCATGAACTTCACCCGGTTTGATATCCAAGTTTAGGCCTTTTAGTATTTTGTTATCGCCTACTTGGGCGTGTATGTTTTTTATATTTAGCATAGTTTGGTTTTTAAAGGGGTCAGTACCCTTTATCTTTAGTATCTATAATAAAAATCAGCTGTCGGATTGATAAAGGGTACTGACCCCTTTAAAAACTACCCGACAGCTCCTTCTAGTGAAATATCCAGTAAAGCCTTTGCTTCTACCGCAAATTCCATCGGTAATTCTTTGAAGACTTCCTTGCAGAAGCCATCAACTATCATTGAGGTAGCATCTTCTTCTGAGATACCACGTTGTTTGCAATAGAATAATTGGTCTTCCGAAATTTTTGAAGTTGTGGCTTCGTGTTCGAGTTGGGCGGTGCTATTGGCACTTTCGATATACGGGAAAGTGTGAGCTCCGCAGTTTTTGCCGATTAATAGGGAATCACATTGGGTGTGATTTCTTGCACCTTCGGCTCGTTTGGAAATTCGAACCAGTCCACGGTAAGTATTTTGGCTTTTACCTGCGGAAATTCCTTTAGAAATGATAGTGCTTTTGGTGTTCTTGCCCAAATGAATCATTTTGGTGCCAGTATCGGCTTGTTGGTAATTGTTAGTTAAAGCAACGGAGTAAAACTCTCCACGTGAATTATCGCCACGTAGAATACAGCTAGGATATTTCCAAGTAATGGCAGAACCCGTTTCAACTTGTGTCCAGGAAACTTTAGCATTGATACCGTTACAAGCTGCACGTTTGGTGACGAAATTGAAAATACCGCCTTTGCCTTCTTCATCACCTGGATACCAATTTTGTACGGTGGAATATTTAATTTTAGCATCATTTAATATGAACAATTCAACTACAGCCGCGTGTAATTGGTTCTCATCACGCATCGGAGCCGTGCAACCTTCTAAATAGCTGACTTCAGCACCATCATCGGCAATAATCATAGTGCGTTCAAATTGTCCTGTGTTCATTTCATTAATACGAAAATAAGTGGATAACTCCATAGGGCATCGTGTGTTTTTTGGAATATAAACAAATGAACCATCACTAAAAACGGCTGCGTTTAAGGCTGAAAAGTAGTTATCTCCTATGGGCACTACCTTGCCTAAATATTGTTTAACCAAATCTGGGTGATCTTTAACTGCTTCGGAAAATGAGCAAAAAATAACACCTGCTTTTTTGAGTTCTTTCTTAAATGTTGTGGTCACTGATACCGAATCAAATACCACATCAACCGCCACGGGCGTTTTTCTGGTTTTAACCCCTGCTAAGATTTCTTGCTCGTGCAATGGTACGCCAAGTTTTGCATAGGTTTCTAACAGTTTTGGGTCTACATCTTCTATAGTTTCAGGTGCATTTTCATTACTTTTTGGTGATGAATAATAGGATATAGCGTCAAAATCAATCGGTGGGATTTTTAGTTTTGCCCAATTGGGTTGCTCCATAGTCAACCATTTTCTATAGGCTTTTAAACGCCAATCAAGTAACCACTGGGGTTCTTCTTTTTTTGCTGAAATCGCACGAATAACCTCTTCATTCAATCCAGGAGGAAAGGTATCCGAATCAATATCAGTAACAAAACCATCTTTATAGGTTTGTTCGATTCGTTTATGCACTTCGGCATTTTCTTGTTCACTTGTTTCTATCTGTTCAGACATAATCTTTGACCATTAATTTTATATCTGGTTTGGATGCACCATTGAGTTCTGCCATTTTGGCTATGGTCATCTGTACCAGAATATTTTCTATTTGTTGATTCACTTTTTGCCAGCCTGTACGACTGTCACAACCTTGTTCTTGTGCACATAAGCTATCAGTTTTGGTGCATTCGGTGATGGCTGTATTGCCTTCGATGGCTTGGATAACATCAAACAATGTGATATCATCACTGACTTTGGCTAACTGATAACCACCATTAGCACCGCGTGTAGAGACCAAAATTTTGGCTTTTGTTAATAGTTTTAATACTTTGCTCACTGTTGGGATTTCTAGTCCTACACCCTTTGCAATAATCTCACTAGAGTACAACTTATCGTCTTTTTGCATAAACAAAATAACGGCAGTGGCGTAATCAGTTAGGCGTGAAATCTTTAACATGGGGGCATTATAAATTAAAGTGTACTAATTTTGTACACTTTAATTTATAAATAGTACCTTTTAAGTCCTTTTTAAGGTTTTAGGCAGTAATTCTTCAATTTGTTGCATGACATCAAGGCGGTCAACAAAGTCGCACATGTAATCGAGTTTATCTGATTCAATAACTAAGACTTTGCTCATGGTGTAGTTTGCTATCCAATTTTCATAGAGTTTATGTAGGCGTCGCAGATAGGATAAAGGTATGTCTTGTTCCATCTTTCTGCCTCGGATTTTGATGCGT
>JALWML010000241.1 GCA_027083915.1 Lysobacterales bacterium
GTACCCAACCTGATTTGCCTTATCAGTGTAAAGCAAAAGTTCGTTACCGCCAAAGTGATCAAGCATGTACTATATCCAAAAATAAAGATGGCACAATCAAAGTTTCTTTTAACCAACCACAACGTGCTGTCACTCCAGGTCAATCCGTAGTTTTTTATGATGGTGATGTTTGTTTGGGTGGTGGTATAATTTGGGATACAGATACATTAACACAGAAATGTGAATTCAGGAATAAAGCATGAAAAATAAAACTATCGCCTTAGCAGGTGTTTGTCAAGCCGCCTATTTTGCCAATGAACTTGCCAGCACGGGAAAAGTCCGTGACCACAATGGCTACCAAGCCACTTTGGGTAGCCTCTACATAATGGATTGTGATGATATAAGTGAAATCTACGGCTCTGATATGCTGAACCTCAATACCGGTCTCAAAACTTTACACTATGCTTTTAATCGTGACAATGACTATTTGACCGTTTTAAAATACACCTTAACTTTGCTGACTCTAGAACGCAAATTAAGCAAAAGAACTGATTATTTAGACAAAATTGAAAAAGGCATTTTAGATTCAAAAATTTTACAAACAGCAGATGAACCTTTTCCAACAGCTGTCATTACCAAGCTTGCCAACACTTACAGTTCTACCATTAGTTTGTTGCAACCACGTATCATTCTCAATGGTCGCCCTGAATACCTCAAACAAATTGAAATAACTGAAAAAATACGTGCTGTTCTTTTAGCAGGTATTCGATCTGCCGTACTTTGGTCACAAATGGGTGGCACTCAATGGCAATTACTCTTTAAGCGACGTGCACTTGTCGAAACTGCTCATGAACTTAAAAAAATGATATAAGTGCCCTTTGCAATTTAAAACGGTAATTTTAAATTTTGATGAAACCCAGTTGTTATGTTAAACTATTTATTTTCCAACACACACATAGGAACATGACAGAAGTACAAGCTCAATTTAAACTCTCGAAAAAAATACTCTTTTTTTATTTAATCGAACTAATTTCTGTTAGTGCATTCACCTTTATTGAAGGGTTCTCTGGATTGATGTGGTTAGCTGTTGCGATTAGCTTCATTGGTATTATTCCTCGTGCAAAAGGCATGACAATGATTGCGCAGATTTTTCTTGTACTATCCTCTCTTCTCTGGGGTTATATTGTTATGTACAACCTCACTTCCGCCCCAGGAACATTTACCGTATTATTACTTGCACGTGTCATTGCCACTCTTATAGGTTTTAAAGACATTAAAGAACAAATGATTGTCGTTATTCCGCTACTTATTGCTTTTGCTTTATTCAAACCCGTGGGTTGCGTTCCACCTTTAGATTTTTAACTTCAGAAAATGACTCAAAAAAGCTGGTTAAGAGATTTATACCCTGGATACTTTGCCATGACCATGGCGACAGGTATTATTTCAGTGGCGTTAAAACAGCAAAATTATGATACTTTATCCGAAGTATTATTTATATTTGCATTGTTTACGTGGTGTGTAATGACAGTACTCTATACTTGGAGATTGATTAAGTTTCCACAGGCTGTTATAGAAAATTTGATGAATCCAAAAACCACTTTCATTTTTTTTACCTTTGTTGCTGCCACCGATATTTGCGGCATCCTATTATTCCAGCATGGTTTTGAAATACTGGCTCTGTCCTGTTGGGTTATAGCCTTTATTTATTGGTCTGCTCTTATGTATTTTGGATTTGCTTCCTTATGTTTTGCTCATGAAGACAGAGAAGTCAATGTAGTGCACGGTGGTTGGTTAATCTTGATTGTTGGCACACAATCACTTGTTTTACTTGGCACAAAAGTAGCCCCAACATTAGGGGAATATGCATCCTACATGATGATGGAAATCCACATGCTTTGGGCATTAGGTATGATTTTTTATGCAATTTTTGTGACACTATTTTGCTACCGAATCTTCTTTTTTAACATGAAACCTGAAGACTACTCTCCACTGATGTGGGTGATAATGGGTGCAGCAGCTATTAGCGCCAATGCCGGCAGCAGCCTGTTGCTTACTGACCCAATCCTACCCTTATTAGTGAATTTACACCACGTTATCGAACTTATTTCAATCATGCTATGGACATGGGCGACATGGTGGATTCCTTTATTAATCATGATTGGAATTTGGAAACATTTTTACCGGAAAGTACCTCTTAATTATGAACCCTCTATGTGGAGTATTATATTCCCATTAGGTATGTATGCGGTAACGAGTTTTAATTTAGGGATTTCTATTGATTTCAACCCCTTGGTATATTTATCTTCTCTCATGCTTTGGGTGGCTGTTTTAGCTTGGTTGGCATTAATGGTATTCTTGCTATCTTCATTTAAACAAACTGAGTAAATTATTGGTTTATGTCTATGCTAGAATCTTGGTATTTACTCTTAATTTTATTATATATATTTAATGCATATTTAGTTTGTGGATGAAATCTCCCTAACGCCATTTGTGCAATAATGCTATTTTTCTCAGCCAATTCAACCTCTCGAATTGTGATGTCTGTATTTAACAATAACACTTCAAAATAAACACATTTTGCATGAATAACTAATTCATTATCCTCACCATATTTATTCATGTATTCTTTTTGAATTTTATTAGCAAAACTGATAGCTTCTTGACTTCTATTCGCTCTAGATAAGTACTTGCTGTATTCAAGAGTAACCATATGAGTAATTTGATTATCTTTTCCATAATTAATTTCAGATAATTGCATTAATTTTTGATAATTTAATAAAGCTTTGTCATGTTGATTAAGAAAAACTTCTGACAATGTAATTAGATAGAGAGCATGTTGAGCTAACCTTGAGGTTTGTCCATATTTTTTTGCCGCTATACCATAAGCTTTTTCTGCTGTTGTTAGTGCCTGATTATAATTCTCCAAATAAGTATAAATATTGGCTTTTTCGACTAAGCTCGTAATCATTAGTGGATGATTCTCTCCTAAATTTAACTCAATCTTTTCTATAATATCATTCATCGATGCAATAACATTATCAAACTGCCCTTGCATACTTTTTAGAACCGCCAATCTGACACGAAGGCGTAATAAATCAGGAGTGACTTGGGAAACTTTCCCTTGAACAGAACTAATAGCTTCATGGCTTACATCAATTGCCAACTGCAATTGTTCATTTTTTTCATAGATTCCTGCAAGGACTCGAGCACTTTGTAAAACACCGAGAGTATTTGATAAGCGACTAAAGCCCTGCTGTGCGTTTTTGCTTATTTTAATGGCTTGTTGCATATCTCCTTTGAGTGAATATTGAATTGCATTTAATAAATCAAGTTGATAATGTTCCGTTGTAAGTGCAGGTTTAGATTCAAGTAAATTTGTTAATTGTTTCAGAGAACTTTCTATCTTTTGTTCTTGCGAAGAAGCAACATAATACTGAGCTAACCGTAACCATGCTGGGATGTTATTCGGATCCTCATTCACAACTTCTAGCAAAGTCTCTTCTCCTTGAACTTGTGCGCCTAAATTCAGAAAAGAGGTTCCAATATTAGTTAACAACTCATTCTTAACTTGGTGGTCATTAAATTGTTTAAATTGTATTTGTTTCGCTGCCATCTGTAACAAATCAATTGCTGATAACTTTCCTTGTGTTGTTTTTTCAGGGTCTGCCGATGAAAAAAGATTGAGCATAAAATCTTTTATTTCAATCGCTTTATGTTTTTCTTCAAGTGTTTGTTGATATTGCCATGAAATCACAAATACTGCAAAAAACAAAGTCATTAACAAAGTTGCCAATGAAGCTGATAAGGCTTTTCTTCGTTTGGCAAATTTTGTTATTCGATAATACAAAGAATCACCTGTAGCAGAAACAGGTTTATCAGCAAACCATGCTTGTAAGTCTTCAGAAAACTTATTCATGGTTTGGTAACGATTATCTGAGTTCTGTTGTAATGCTTTTAATAGAATATTTTTTAAATCTTTATCAACAGCCAAAGACTTCATTAAATTTTCAATATATTCTTCATCACCTGCACAAGTATTGATTAAACGTTTTTTTGGTAATGGCTCTTTATCACTTATCAAATCTAATGCTATTGCTGCTAACGAAAAAACATCTGCTTTAACACTAATGTTTTCACCTTTTATTTGCTCAGGTGCTGCATAGCTGGGTGTTAGTGCAATTAAAGTGGTCTTATTGCCTGTTAAGTCATTATTAATTAACTTGGCAATACCAAAATCAACAATTTTCACCACACCATTTTGATCCACCAGAATATTATCAGGTTTCAAATCCCTATGAATAATTAAATTAGAATGCAAATACGCTAAAGCATTGGCACAAATGATGACCAACTCAATTGATTGGCGTACATTGGCAGCTTTCGATTGGCAATAATCATCCAGTGGCATTGCATTTTCTACTAATGCCATCGTTAGATAAGCAATATTTTCTTGCGTTGTACCACCGTGAATCATATCTACAATATTTGGATGCGATAATTGAGATAATAATTTTTGTTCGTTAATAAAATGATTGAGTAGTTCTTTTGAGCGTTGTGTTGGGCTAAAAATTTTCAATGCTACAAATTTTTGTTGTTTTACATCAACCCGTTGTGCTTTAAAAACCTGAGACATTCCACCATGCCCAAGCTCTTCAAGTAATTCATAATTGTCAATCAGCTGACCAACTGAATATATTTTATTCATCCCTATTGCTTGAAAAGCTGGAACAAGTTTTTCATTAAAAAAATCAGAAGACTGACTTTCTGCATTGATAAGGGTAATAACAGCTTTTCTGACCTTAATATCTAAATTTGGAATATCATCGAGAAATGAAAAAGCAGCATCAACAGACATATCAGCAATTTGCACAAACAGTTCACTCGCCTCTTTCCATACTTTTATACTATTTTCTTGCAACTATTATTCACTCACTAATAATTTAAAATAATCCACAATTTTTTGGGTAGAAATTTCATCCGATGCGGGGCCAACTTGCATCTCTGCTTTTTGTGTATGCGGACATTCAGTAGGTTTAAACTGATAGAATAATGACATATCGAATTGCTCATTCAAGGGCTTAATACGAGCATTCAGTTTATCCAATTCACCTTGC
>JALWML010000242.1 GCA_027083915.1 Lysobacterales bacterium
CTTCAAAAATGGAGCTATAAAAGCCCCTTTTGTCATTTAAAACCTTAGTACCGATAAAATTCGGTGTTGTACTTGTTCTATTGTTCCTGTTCCAAGAACTTCGCTAAGAACGTCGTGTTGTTTGTAATGATCAACAACAGGCGCTGTTTGGTTTTCATAAACTTTGATGCGATCACGTACAACTTCTTCTGTATCATCTGTTCTGCCTTCAATTTCGGCTCGCTTAGCAATACGCCCAACAACCTCTTCTGGGTCAACTGCAATTAAAATCGCATGTTGTGCTGGCATATTAATTTCTTCAAGCAATTTATCCAGCATATCAGCTTGCACTAAATTACGGGGGAAACCATCTAAGATAAAACCCTTTTTAGCATCATCTTTAGCTAGGCGTTCTTTCAACATACCAAGAACAATATCATCATTAACCAGTTGTCCTTTATCCATAACAACCTTAGCGGCCAAACCTAAATCGGTTTTGTCTGCAATCGCTCCACGAAGCAAATCACCAGTTGAAATATGAGGGATGTTAAACTCTTTTTTAAGTAATTTTGCTTGTGTGCCTTTTCCAGAGCCAGGCGCGCCCAATAGTACCAATCTCATTTATTGTGTCTCATGTTATATTAGAAAGTGCTTATAAAAGCCATAAGGGTGTGATAAAGTAACGCTTGCGACGATTGAAGTCAACCTTTTCACAATAATTTAACTAATTAAAAAGAGAGAAACAATGACAAAGAAAAATGCCCTTTATTGCCAATCAGGCGGTGTCACCGCTGTTATTAATGCCACTGCTTGTGGCGTGATAGAAACTGCACGAAAATATTCCGATAAAATCGGCACCGTTTATGGTGCTAAAAACGGTATTATTGGCGCATTGCGTGAAGAACTTATTGACACTTCTTTTGAATCAGACCAAGACATCGCTGCATTAAAACACACACCTGGTGGCGCTTTTGGTTCGTGCCGTTTTAAGTTAAAAGACATTGAAAAACAACGCGCTGAGTATGAACGCTTAATTGAAGTTTTAAAAGCACACAATATTGGTACGGTTTTTTACAATGGTGGTGGAGATTCATCAGATACGGCATTTAAAATATCCAAAGTTGCCAATGAACTTGGTTATCCTGTTAACTGTATTGGTGTACCCAAAACCATTGACAATGATTTACCCATAACAGATACTTGTCCTGGCTTTGGCACAACTGCCAAATACATTGCCACTTCAATTATGGAAGCTTCATTGGATGTTGAATCAATGGCAGAGTCATCGACTAAGGTCTTTGTAATGGAAGTCATGGGTAGGCACGCTGGATGGATAGCAGCGGCAGGTGGATTAGCCGGCAAAACGCATGATGATCCACCACAAATCATACTATTTCCTGAAATTCCTTTTGAAAAACAAGCCTTTCTAGAACGTGTCAAATATTCGGTTGAAAACCACGGTTACTGTTCAATTATTGTTTCTGAAGGCGTTCAAGATAAGGACGGTAAATTTCTTGCAGATGCAGGCACGGTTGATGCCTTTGGGCATTCACAATTAGGTGGTGTTGCGCCGGTCATTGCTAATATGATTCGTGATGAGTACGGCTACAAATACCATTGGGCTGTGTCCGATTATTTACAGCGTTCTGCTCGCCATTTAGCATCAAAAACGGATTTTGAACAAGCCTATGCCGTCGGTGAAGCAGCGGTAAAACTCGCCATTGAGGGTAAAAATGGTGTGATGCCTGTGATTAAACGTCTTGCTGACAAACCTTATGAGTGGGAAATTGCTACCGCAGAATTAGCTGATATGGCAAATGTTGAAAAAATGTTACCACGTAGCTATATCACCAATGATGGTTTTGGCATCACTCAAGAATGTCGAACTTACATGCAACCACTTATCGAAGGTGAAGCTTACCCTCCTTATATTGATGGATTACCCAACTACATTCGTTTAAAGAAAACCATGTTGAGTAAAAAACTGAGTGCTTTTGATATTTGATAGGTACTAAGATTTTGTTATTCCTTTGGTTTATGTTACTCTTAAAAGACTGACATTAAATTATAGAATTATTCTTAAAATGGTTAAAGCTTTAAAAGCTCAAATAATTAAAACAGCCTCCACAAATAGTGCCGAGGCTGTTTTACAATTATATAACCAAATTACCATTCAAGATGTTGCAGGTTTACTCTTTTTTTGTTCATCAAGTTATGACTTAGATGATTTATCAACTGCCATTAATCAACAGTTTGATTTCCCTGTTTATGGATGCACAACTGCGGGCGAAATTTCTGATACCATGTCATTTGATAGTATTGTTGCTTTAGTACTAAATGCGGACTCTTTTGTCGTGCATTCTCGCATGGTAAGAGATTTAGAAAACTTTAAATTGTCCGATGCAATGAAAATCAAGAATGATATAGAAAACAGCTTAAGTTTTTCTGATCGATATATATTAAGCCAAAATTTTGGCTTTCTTTTCATTGATGGTCTTTCTCGGAAAGAAGAAAAAATAACATCCCTATTCTACCAAGCATTCGGCGGGATAAATATTCTCGGAGGTTCTATCGCCGATGACTATAACATGAAACAAACACATATTTTTTATTCTAGCCAGTTCCATACAAATGCAGCAATGCTATCCTTGATTGAAATTAAAGATTCTTTTGGAATATTTAAAATGCAAAACTTTATCCCCACACAAAAAGAGTTAATAACTACTCAAGTGGAATTCAATAACCGTATTGTCAATGAAATAAACGGCATACCTGCAGCTATTGCCTATGCTGAAATCAATAACTTAGATGCTCATAATTTAACAAAACTAGATTTAGCTATGCATCCATTGATGATAAATGTCGCCAATCAATGGTATATTCGTTCTATTTCTAATGTTCGATCTGATTTGAGCTTACAGTTTCATTGTGCAATAGATTATGGTTTGCCAGTCACAATTGGAAAGAGTGTTGATATGGTTCAATTGTTTGAAGAGGAAGTTAAACAAATTTTAAGTGCCTTTGATGAAATCTATTTCACATTAGGTTGTGATTGTATTTTTAGAAAAATAGAAATTATTGATAAAAAATATAAAAAGAATATAGAAACTTTATTAAAAAAAATTAAATTCGTAGGATTCAATAGTTATGGTGAACAATATAATGGCATACACTTTAATCAAACAATGATTGGTATTACCGTAGGAAAAGCTAAATAGTATTATGCAAAATCAATCAACTGAATTCCTAAAAAATCAAGTAAAAGAACTCAAATCATCCCTAGCAACACAAACAAAAATTTCCAACGCTCTTCTAAGTCGCGTAAAAAAGAATCTTAGATATCACCTCAATACACATGAAGCCTTTGAACATAATTCATTGTTACTGAATCAAATTAGAGAAACAAAAAAACAATTATATGACACTGTCCAAACAGCTCAGCGCAACTCCTACTTAGCTCGACATGATACCTTAACTGGACTTTATAATCGCAATGTTTTTAATAGCAAACTCAAAAAAATTATTGATGAAAACAAGCAGCAAAGTTATGCACTCTTTTTCTTAGATCTAGACCAATTTAAAATCGTCAATGATACAGCTGGACATCTTGCTGGTGACGAGATGATTAAACAAATAGCAGAAATTTTATTGAATTCAATAAAATCACAAGGGACTTTAGCAAGACTCGGTGGCGATGAATTTGGTTATATAATGGAAAATTGCTCTAGAATAAGTGCAATAGCACAAGCCAAAAAATTTCTTTCGCTTATTGATAAATTTCACTTTACTTGGGACAAAAAACTTTTTACAGTCAGTGTGAGTATTGGCATTGTTTTAATAGATAAAAAAGTAACTAATGCTGTTGAAGCCTTTAAAAATGCTGACATTGCTTGTTATATCGCAAAAAACTCAGGTAGAAACCAGTACCACATCTATAAAAAAGGACTTAGTGATGACCTGTCAAAACACAATAAAGAACTTAAATGGCTACCCAAAATTTCTAAAGCATTGGAATCTAACCAGTTTGAGCTATATGCTCAACCAATCAAGCCAATTAATAACAAATCAAATGACACAAACTACGAAATACTTCTGCGATTAAATGATCAGTCTAGCCTAATAAACCCAGAGACTTTTTTGCCACCTGCTGAGCGCCACAATCTCATCAATAAAATAGATTTATGGGTCATAAAAAATACTTTTGAATGGTTATCTGAAAACATTCAACATTTCAATCCTCAAACTCGCTTTTCAATCAACATCTCCGGAAAATCGTTAGGTCAAGACAGCATACTAAATACAATTATCAATTTATTTGAAGATGCCAAGGTGAATGGCAACAATATTTGTTTTGAGGTAACAGAAACCACAGCTATTTCAAATTTTTCATCTGCCAACAGATTTATCAACTTATTAAAAAAATACAATTGCCTATTTTCTCTTGATGATTTTGGTAGCGGCTTATCATCCCTAAGTTACCTAAAAAATATGAATTTTGACATTCTCAAAGTGGATGGTTCTTTTATAAGGGATTTATTGGACGACCCACTGAATGAAGAAATGGTGAAATCCATCAATAATATTGGTCATATCATGGGTATGCAAACGATAGCAGAATATGTTGAAAGCGAAGGAGTCTATAATAAGTTAGTTGAACTTGGATTTGATGGATTGCAAGGCTTTTATATTGGCAAACCAGTGCCAATAAATGATTTAATCAAAAGCTAAGATAAGTATTTTCGGTTATGGCTCGCGTAAATAAACTGGCTCAATACCGTCAATCGGAGTTGCTAGTGCAGAAAAATCATCCTTGACCATTAATAACATATCTTGCGCTTGAGAAAAAACGTTAACCTGATAAGGCATTGGGTTATTATTTGCATACTCTTTTAACTCATCATAGACACTAAAACCACTGCCAATAATGTTATCAACTTGGCTGGTATCAACCTCGCTAGCTGCTGTAACTTTTTCTGCTGTGAGCTGCTTAATTTCATCGCCACACGCGTGATATTTCGCCCAATAGACTTCATTCATTCGTGCATCAGTTGCAACTAAGATAATGCGTGATTTTGATGTCTCTAATTGTCGATAAGCCCTAAAGGCAAGCG
>JALWML010000243.1 GCA_027083915.1 Lysobacterales bacterium
CCAAAGATAAAATCATGATGGGTGCAGAGCGCAAATCAATGGTGATGGATGAAAAAGAAAAACTCAATACAGCTTACCATGAAGCAGGACACGCTATCGTAGGACGTTTAGTGCCAGAACATGATCCTGTATATAAAGTAACAATTATTCCACGTGGACGTGCTTTAGGTGTGACCATGTTTTTACCGGAGCAAGACAGATACTCGCAGTCCAAAACATTATTAGAGTCGCAAATTTCAACCTTATACGGTGGTCGTATTGCCGAAGAATTAATTGGAGGCAAAGATGCCATAACAACTGGAGCTTCTAATGATATATCGGTTGCTACAGATATTGCTCGAAATATGGTAACCAAATGGGGCTTTGGTGAAGGTCTTGGTCCTTTGCTTTATTCAGAAGATGAAGGTGAAGTGTTTTTAGGTCGTCAAGTGACTCAACATAAAAATCTTTCTGATGCTACAGCTAAAGTTATAGATGACGCGATGAAAAAGATTATTGATAAAAATTACGACAGAGCCTATAAATTATTAACTGAAAATATGGATATATTGCATGCTATGTCCGAAGCATTAATGAAATACGAAACAATTGAAAAGAAACAGATTGATCAATTGATGGCTCGTGAACCAGTCTCTCCACCAGAAGGTTGGGAAGAAGATGATACAGATTCTACAAGCAAGCCTTCGGCTCCAAAATCAGAAGATAAAGGATCTGACAAGAAGAAAGATAACATCGGTGATGAAGCACCATCGGTCTAAACCATGATGCACGGTTTTAGAATAATGGGGGTCATTAACGTGACCCCTGATTCGTTCTCAGATGGTGGTCAGTATCTGCAAACAGATAAAGCTGTGACTCATGCACTGAAACTTATCAAGCAGGGAACAGATATTATTGATATTGGTGGAGAATCCACCCGCCCTGGGGCTGATGTCGTTTCAATAGAAGAAGAAATCAAACGTGTTGTCCCTGTTATTCAATCCCTTCGTAGAGAAAATCCCAATATAACAATTTCCATTGATAGCAGTAAACCCGAGGTTATGTCTGCTGCCATTAAAGCAGGGGTAAACTTAATTAATGATGTTAATGCATTACAGGCCGAAGGGGCAATGCAGGTTGCAGCAAAAGCTAATATGTCTGTGTGTTTAATGCATAAGCAGGGTCAACCAAAAACCATGCAAAATAAGCCCAAATACCGAGATGTTTTGACGCAAGTCATGGATTTTTTTAAGCAAAAAGTGGATAATTGCTTGCTTGCTGGCATCAAGGTAGAAAATATTATCCTTGATCCAGGTATTGGATTTGGTAAGACCTTAGAACACAACTTGATATTATTAAAAAACATTAAAAAGTTAAAATCTCTAGGATATCCCATATTAATAGGAGTTTCCCGAAAAAGCATGATAGGTGAAATTCTAAATGCTGAGGTAAACGATAGGTTATACGGCTCATTAGCCATTGCCCAATTTGCCTATACTCAAGGAGCGGAAATTTTCAGAGTACACGATGTTAAAGCAACTTGTGATGTGTTGAAAATGACACAAACCCTAAATGAGTAAGATGGGCTCGCCCATCATTAATTAAACTAACATCGCAGCATTATTAACCCTTCGGTATTATGCCGCAGGGTTAATAAGAATAGAAATTGATGGGCAGGATCCATCTTACAAACAGTGAAACAAATGACAGAAAAAAAATATTTTGGGACAGATGGTATACGCGGTGAAGTAGGCGGCAAAATAATGACAGCAAAGTTTGCTCTTAAATTGGGTCGTGCCGCTGGAAAAGTGCTTGGACAATTATCACCGTCTAATACAATAGTTATTGGTAAAGATACTCGAATTTCAGGTTATATGTTTGAAGCAGCATTGGAAGCAGGACTCTCATCTGCGGGTGTTAACTCATTAATGCTTGGACCAATGCCAACACCTGCCATAGCATGGATGACCAGTTCTATGCATGCAAGTGCTGGGATTGTAATCTCTGCTTCACACAACCCTTATTATGATAATGGCATCAAATTTTTTAATCAATTTGGTGAAAAATTATCCGATGAACAAGAGCTGGCGATTGAAGCCGAACTTGATAAAGAGTTTAGTACTGTTGCCAGCGAAAACTTAGGTAAAGCCAAACGTATCGATGATGCTGCAGGGCGATACATAGAATTTTGTAAAGGAGTTTTCCCAAGACAACAATCTTTGTCGGGTTTAAAAATTGTAGTCGATTGTGCCAATGGAGCGACATACCATATTGCTCCAAAAGTTTTTAAAGAACTAGGTGCAGATGTCACAGTGATTGGTAACAAACCCGATGGTTTAAATATCAACCAAGACTGTGGCTCAACCGAACCACAAATTTTACAAGAAATTGTATTGGAAACAGGAGCAGATTTAGGCATAGCACTAGATGGTGATGGTGATCGAGTTTTAATGGTGGATCATTACGGTGAGGTAATTGATGGTGATCAGCTGATATTTATTGTTGCTAAACACTTTCATAAGAATAAAAAATTAACCGGTGGCGTGGTTGGTACATTGATGACCAATCAAGCTATGGAAGTGGAATTGGCTAATCTTGGCATTCCATTTTTACGCGCCAATGTTGGCGACCGTTATGTGCACCAATTATTGAAAAAGAATAACTGGCATCTGGGTGGTGAATCCTCGGGACACATATTAAATCTTGAACTCGCAACCACGGGTGATGGAATTGTCAGTGCTTTAATGGTACTAGTCGTGATGAAAAACGAAGGCAAGAAACTGCGAGATTTAGCCAAAGAAATACCACTTTATCCACAAATATTAATAAACATTACCATAGAAAATGCCAAAGAAATCGCTAAACACCCTGATTTAATCGAACATGCTAAGCGTGTGGATGAAAAGTTGGGAAACAAAGGAAGAACCCTAATACGTGCCTCAGGTACACAACCTATGTTACGTGTGATGGTTGAAGCCCAAGATGAAAACCTTGCCAAACAATTTGCAAACGAATTAAAAGACACAGTAGAAAACTTATGAAAAAAATCATTATATTAAGCGCGATTGCATTGGCGTCGTGTTCTCAAAACCTAAAAGTGGTTCATCAACAAGAAGCGCCTAAACCCCCTGCGATGAGTGCCAAAAGTGAGCCTGTAAAAGTGGAATTTTTAACGGATATTAATCAGCTTACATTTGCAGGCAAACGCTCAGGAGAAGCTTATTTTTCAGCCGATGGCAGTGAGTTGATTTTTCAAAGTGAACGCGATGATGACAATCCTTTTTACCAAATTTTTAAAATGGATTTGGAAACAGGTGATGTCGAACGTGTTTCAAATGGTGTGGGTAAAACAACCTGCTCATGGATTCATCCTGATGGTGATAAAATAATCTATGCTTCAACGCATCTTGACCCACAAGCTAAACAAAAACAGCAAGATGAGTTGGATTTTAGAGCTTCTGGAAAAACTCGTCGTTATTCGTGGGATTACGATGAAAATTACGATTTATTTGTAAAAGAAAATGGTCAATTAAAGCGCATGACAACGGCAGTTGGCTACGATGCAGAAGGCAGTTTTTCTCCAGATGGTCAGTGGATAGTATTTTCATCTAATCGTGATGGTTATAACGACAAGGCAAATCAACTGACACAAGAACAACGCAATACCTTTAGCAAAGATCCTTCTTATTTGATGGATATTTATGTCATGAAAGCTGATGGAAGTGACTTAAAGCAATTGACGACTTATAAGGGCTATGATGGAGGACCATTTTTCTCCCCAGATGGTAAAAAGATTATCTGGCGACGATTTTCAGTTGATGGCATGACTGCAGAAATATTTACCATGAATACTGATGGCAGTGATAAAAGACAACTAACTCATTCTAATACCATGAACTGGGCACCTTATTATCATCCAAGCCAAAAATACATTATTTACACAACAAACACCCAAGGATTTGCAAATTTTGAATTGTATATTATTGATGCAGAGGGTAAGCATGAACCTGTGCGTGTTAGCTTTTTAGATGGTTTTGATGGATTGCCAGTTTTCACACCTGATGGAGATGAGCTGTATTGGACACGTAAAAAAGACAACAATAATGTCTCGCAAGTGTATCGCGCTCATTGGAATCATCAAGCAGCATTAAAAGCATTGGGTTTAAAACAAGATGATTAAAATAGGTTTAGTATTTCTTTGTTTAATTGTTTTTCCTGTACAAGCAAAACGTCAAAGTGTATTAAGTGCTGAAAATGCTAAAAAGCATGTGTTGGCAATTACTCAAACAGGTGGTCGTTTGGCAGGCAGCCAAAGTGCACAAAAAGCAGCAGCATATATTGATACAGAGTTAAAAAGAATTGGATTGCAACCGTGGCATTCACAAAGTTATAAATGGCCTTTTAACTTTGTTTCTCCAATTGATCAATCTAAAGGACAAGGCAGTAATCTTATTGCTTTTATCAAAGGTAGCACAAAATTACCCGGTGTTATTATTGGTGCTCATTATGATCACTTAGGTCATGGGGAATCAGATAAATCGTTGGCAAGAGCAGAAGAAAAAGGTCAGATTCATTTAGGAGCGGATGATAATGCCTCAGGTGTGTCGGCTTTATTATCTGTTGCCGAATATTTAGTAGCCTTAAAAAATAAAGGAAAGTTCACACCCAAACGCGATATTATCTTTGCTTTTTGGTCAGGTGAAGAAATAGGATTAATTGGTTCAAAAAGTTTTGTCAAAATGTTTGGGCAAGATGATTTGTCGCATATCTTTATGGCAAACCTCAATATGGACATGGTAGGGCGTTTGGACAATGCCTTAATATTGCAAGGAACAGGTTCTAGCAAGCAATGGCAACAAATTATTGAACAACGTAATGCACCTGTCCGCTTAAATATCGTGACCCAAGCAGATAGCCAATTACCAACCGACACAAGCAGTTTTTTTCAACACCATGTGCCAATATTATCAGCATTTACAGGCAACCATGAGCAATACCATTCACCACGTGATACAACTGATTTGTTGAATTATCAAGGCATTGCCAAAATTGCCAAATTGATGGCATTAAT
>JALWML010000244.1 GCA_027083915.1 Lysobacterales bacterium
ATTCTCATCACGAAGGTAATTTAACACCTAATATTCGCCGCGAATTACTAGAAGAATTATCCGAAGAAGAGCGCGAACAAAGCAAAGTATTATTGGCAAAGGGCAAAGAACTGATAAATTCAGCTAAACAAACTGTTCTTGATGCAGGTTTAGACAATGTTGTTGCAAAACTACGTCACGGTACATTGCCAGAAGCGGTTGAAGACTTAAAAGACGAAATAGCCTTGCTTATGCTTGGGTCAAAAGGCAAAGATCACCAAGGTGATGACAAAGGCTTGGGATACCACCTCGAACAAGCCATCAAAGCCACCGATATGCCTGTCTTTATTGCTAAAAATGAATACCATAAAACCAAGAAAGTATTGTTCGCCTATAACGGCAGCCCAACAGCCAAACGCGCACTGGTGATGATTGCGCAAGACACTTTATGCAAAGAGCCATTGGAGTTGCATGTCGTTAGTGTCTCTGATGATGTCAAACAGGCAGAACAATTGGTACAAGAAGCCGAAGAAGCGTTACAACTATCTAATTCAACCATTATCACCAAGACATTAAAAGGTGATACGCTTGAACAATTAACGGCTTACCAAAAAGAAAACAACATAGACCTCACCGTCATGGGTGCCTTTTCTCACGGGAAATTACACGGTTTTTTCTTTGGTAGTTTTACCGTAAAAATGATACAACAAAGCGATACAAATTTTTTATTGATAAGGTAGTTATTTTGGCTAACGCCACAGCTTCACTGTTTAAGGAACGCAAAGAGCGCAAAGGACGCAAAAGAATTTAAGTTAAATGTGGTCATTGCGAGGAGGTACGACGCGGCAATCTCTTGACTTTATTGTGATGCCAAAAAGATTGCCACCTCGCTTCGCTCCTCGCAAAGACAATTTCTTTTCTAAACCTGCTCAGAAATCAACAAAAAATACAATATGTAGGGTGTGTGTGGACACGCCTACTGAGAAGTTATTCAGACAAGCTGGTTATTGTTGAAATAACGTTTCTTGATTATTTTGTTTATGATACTGGTGATGATCACTAATATTATTATGAGAGGAAAAGCCACAAAAGGGCCGTTTATTCGATAGCTTAACGGGTATAGCTTTCCGTTTTTAATGGTATAAGAAGACCAAAACATATAATTATCTGTATGGTATTCTACATTGTAAACATTGAGAGATTTTTTTATGAATTTAAAATAGAGCCAATCATCAATTTTGAAATGTTGTATTTCAGATGTAATTAGTTGTTGATTATACTTTTCAGGTGATTCAATGTATTCATCCCAGCGAATGATGTGGGGTTTGTTTTCAGAATAAATAGCAATTGGAAATTGTTGGCTTACATTTTCTGATTTTCCACCATATTGTTCTGAAGTAAACAGATAAGGAGACACTAAGTTTGAAACAAATACAATTGCAATCAATTGAAGTATAGAAATTATCGTTTCAAGAAAGAACCACTTTATTTTCTTCATAGCATAATCTAAAACATACCCGTTTCCAATTGAGCCGCTTCGCTCATCATGGTTTTATCCCATGGCGGATCGAAGACCATATTACATTCCACTTCGCCTATATTGGGGATGAGTTGGATTTTGGTTTTGGCATCGGTGACGATGACATCACCCATTCCACAGCCTGGTGCGGTGAGGGTCATGTCGATTTTTACATCGTATTGACCACTATCTTTGTTTTGAATGACATCACATTCATAAACCAAACCGAGTTCAACAATACTGACAGGGATTTCTGGGTCAAACACATTTTTTAATTGATTCCATACGGCTTCTTTCATATCTTCTAAATTGGCATTTTCTTTGAGTTCAGGCATGGGTGATGGTTCTTTGCCTAAAGCATCGGCATTATGCCCTAAAATCATAAACATGCTACCATCAATAAAAACGGTAAAACTTCCACCTAATGATTGAGTGATATAACCAACGGTTCCAGCAGGCAAGTTCATTGACTGACCCGAAGGCACAATAATGGAGTCGACGTCGCGTTCGAGTTTAAAAGGTTCGCTGTTTAGGTTATACATTTTTTATGCTATTTGAATTGAGGTGCGATTGTAACTTATTCATCAGCGTATTTGTTAGGATTTTCCACCCAACTCGCTGCATCTGTCTGACCAAGAGAAGAAAAGCCTTCGATAACGCCTTGGCGATTTTGTTGTGGGTGGTTTTGACTCATCTTGGTATTGCCCTTGATGTCAGAGATGGTGATTTCAACACCGACAATGGCTTTGAGCATTTTGTCAATATAATCAACGGGTGCATCAGAGAGTTGCCATGATTCATTTACGCTTTTTTCATGGGTGTTGCTTAAGTTTTTTAAATGCTCTTTTAGCCATGATTTGTCCTGATGAAAGGAAATTGAACCAGAGACATGCACAGCGACATAATTCCAAGTTGGAACGGTTTTCGGGTCAGTCTTTTTACTGGGATACCAACTCGGCGAAACATAAGCATTTGGCCCATGAAACATCGCAAGCACATCAACCGATTTATCTAAATCTTGACAAATCGAATTAACTTTCGCCACATGCCCTTGCAAAATAAAATCACCATCACGTTCAATCACCAACATAGGGATATGGTTGCCGACCAAACCAGCAGATGACATAGAAACAAGTGAAGCCATTGGGTAGGCTTGAATAAACTTAAGCATCTGTTGTTTATCTGTTTGTTTAAAATAACTGGGTTGAAACATGGCTATTACCTTTGACATCTAATGTGATTTTGCTATTATACGCCATTCCGAGGGGAGGCAATAGTCTGAGATGTAATAATTGAATTACGGACCCTTAGGAGCTTGTATTTGAATAAAAACTGTTACGAAAATCGACTAAATTGAGGCAAGTATTTTTATTTTTTGAGGAGAATAGCTTGCTATTTAACGATAAAAAGAAGAAAAATTGCCCAACTTTAGTTGGTTTGCAGTAGGTTTTTATTCAAATATAAGCTCCTTGGAACCTGATCCGGTTAATACCGGCGTAGGAATGGAACAATTAAATCTATTACTCGTCTATAAAACCGGGTTTTTAACTAACATATTTATTTAGGTAAAAATCCATGAAAAAATTATTATTCGTCTCCAGTTTACTCATTTCTTTTAGTTTGTTTGCAGATGACTCTGTAGAAAAACTCGATAAAACCATTGTTGTTTCTGACTTACGCAATAACCAACTCGCCATCGAAGCCAACCAAAGCATGAGCTTTTTAGATGCAGAAACGCTAGAAAAAGCAGGCACCCAGCATTTTGAAGATGTGCTAGGCATGGTTCCCAATTTAAACTGGTCATCAGCCACTAACCGCCCGCGCTATTTTCAAATTCGTGGGATTGGCGAGCGCTCACAATACGAAGGAGCACCTAATCCTTCGGTTGGCTTTGTTGTCGATGACATTGATTTTTCTGCCCTTGGTGGTGTAGCAACCTTGTTTGATGTCGAACAAATCGAAGTACTTCGTGGTCCGCAAGGCACACGTTATGGTGCTAATGGTCTAGCAGGACTGATTTATGTCAAAAGCAAAGACCCAGAATTTGAAAACTCGTATAAAATATCAGGACTTGTCGGTAATGATGGTGATTTAGGTGTTGGTTTTCGAGCCACGGGTGCTTTGAGTGAAAATGCGGCTTATCGCATAGCTATACACCAATACAATGCTGATGGATTTCGATATAATGATTATTTAAACCGTGATGACACCAATAAGCGTGATGAGTTTATTGCCAGAGGCAAACTATTTTGGCAAGCCAATGACGAACTTGAATTCAACTTTACCTTTTTAAAAGCCAATATAGATAATGGTTTTGACACCTTTAATCCTGAAAACACCTTCATTACCCATACCGATTTACCCGGAAAAGATTTACAAGATTCCACTGGTCTTGCCGTAAAAGCTAACTGGCAAGGTGAAAATTTTGATGTCATGAGTATCAGCAGTTACATGAACGCGGATATTGACTATTCTTTTGATGGCGATTGGGGCAATGATGATTACTGGGGCGAATTTGCACCTTATGATTTTACCTCCGCAAGTTTGCGAGAGCGTACGCATATTTCACAAGAGTTCCGTTTTATTGGCAAACAATGGTTGGCTGGAGTCTATGTGTTAGACATGTCAGAGGACAATAAAATTAATGAATTTTACAATGGCTATGTTTATAAAAACCTAAGCAGTCAATTTGATGCCACATCGGTTGCACTATTTACCCAATTAGAGACTGAAATTTCAGATACAAACACCTTAACTTCAGGGATTCGTTTTGAACGCCGCAATGCCAGCTACACCGATAGCAATGGCATTGATGTATCACCAACTGACAATATGTGGGGTGGTCAATTATCATTAAACCATAAAATTAATGCCAACCTTAATTCTTATGCAACCTTAGCACGTGGTTATAAAGCCGGTGGTTTTAACCTTTCAACCAGCGTACCAGATGAATTACGTGAATACCAACCTGAATCTTTGTGGTCGCTTGAGTCTGGCATCAAAGGCTTTTTTATGGATTATCAATTACAATGGAATTTTTCCGCCTTCTATTCCAAACGCCAAGACATGCAAATCAGAACCTCACGCCAAACCGATCCAAATGACCCGTTAACCTTTGTCTTTTTCACAGGCAATGCGGCAACGGGTAGCAACTACGGAATCGAGACAGACTTTAATTATACGATTAACGATAACTTTGATGTTTATGGTTCTTTGGGTTTACTAAAAGCACAATTTGATGATTTTGTTACAACCGAAGGCAGTTTTAATGGGCGAGACCAAGCACACGCACCACGTTATAATTTCTCACTAGGTGTTCAATACCACACGTTTAATGGTTTTTTTGCACGCCTTGATGCTAATGGCAAAGACAGCTTTTACTTCTCCGATTCACACACACAACAATCCAAGTCTTACCAATTGTATAACTTAAAAGTTGGTTATGAAAAAGACAATTGGAGCGTGAGTTTATGGGGCAACAACATCTTCAACAAACAATACGCAACCCGAGGCTTTTAC
>JALWML010000245.1 GCA_027083915.1 Lysobacterales bacterium
CTTCTAAAGCAATCGCCATGGAGGAATGTCCACACACACCACTAAACTCGATATAAGTTGAAAGATACCCACGGTGCGAAACCACCGCTTTGGCATTGGTGGGTTCGGCAATGATGATTTGTTGGTACTTAGACAAGTCGGTGTTATCAATAAAACTCTGTACACAACAACCATTTGCTCCTTCTTCATCTGAGGTGAAAACTACCGCCATATCATCGGCTGATTCTGCCAACACCATCAAAATTGCCGCAGCACCTTTTATGTCACAACTGCCACGACCATAAGCTTTATCATCAACAATAGTCAATTTAAACGGGTCATGATCCCATTGCTTAATGGTACTTGCTGTCACTGGTACGGTATCGAGATGCACATTAAACAACTCTGTAGGTTGACCTTTTTTTGCATAAAAAATCACATGTCCATCACCTAAGTCGGTTATTTCCACCTTGAAATCATAACTTTTAAAGTGCTTTTTCAGTTGTATATACAACTCATCTTCTTGGCAAATCTTCCTTGGTGGGTTTTGAGTGTCTTGTTGGATTAAGAAATCCAAGTTATTTAGAATTTTGCTTATCATATTTATATCTTCTTAATTTTTTTGTGTTGTAGGGTGGGCTTACCCACCAAAAATATTTTTGATTACTCGGCTCTGTATTTTTATTGGTGGGCAAGCCAACCCTACGACTAAGTTTATTAAAATTAAATCATTCATCTTCTGACCTTATTAACCAATGTTGAGGCTTGTCCTGCCAATTTGATGAAACCAACGGCATCAGCAGGTGACCAAGCACAGGATTGAGCGTAAACGGAATCTTTATCCTGGACAATATAATCTGAATCAATCGCTGTTGCCAATAAATTACCCCCTTCACTGTAAAGTGTTACCGTACCTGTCACGTGTGATTGTGAGCTTTTCAGGTAGGCTTCTAAATCAGTTTTGTGTGGGTCATGAAAATATCCGTTGTAAACTAACTCGCCCCAACGATTAGCAATAATGTGGTTGAATTGGTTTTGAAATTTTGAATTAACCGTATCTTGTAAGGCTTGATGAGCTGCTAGGAGTCCATCAATGGCAGGGCATTCAAAAACAATTCTACCTTTTAAGCCTATACTGACATCACCTGTATAGATATGTCTACCGATGCCGTATTGCCCTAATTCTTTATTAAGTTTTTCTATAATGCTAACTCCATTGAGTTTCTCACCGTTTAAACTAACTGCTTCGCCTTGTTCAAAACCGATAGTTAAGGACAAGGGTTTCTGTGGCCAGTCTTTTCTTTGTTTAACCCACAAGCAAGAGCTGTCATCGGGTTGTTGAAATTCATCAATCTTGCCACCTGATATTGTCACACCAAGCATATTTTCATTAATTGAATAAGCTTTGTGTTGCCCTGCAACTTCGATACCTACTTTGGATAATTCTTCGATTTCATAATCTCGCACAGAATTAACATGGGCTTGCAAATCACGAATAGGTGCTATGATTTCATAATCCCCTAGTGACTTTACGGTTTGATCAAATCGAAATTGGTCATTACCCATTGCCGTGCAGCCATGTGCAAAAATTTTGGTGTCAAGTTCATCACACAACTGTAAGCATTTTTTTACAATCATGTATCTATCCGAGCACAGCAGTGGATATTCATTATTCATGCGGGCATGTGACCAAACCAATGGTGTAACAAATTCTTTCCACACATCTTTTTTAATATCAAAACTGTGGTGTTTTGTTGCACCGAGTTTTAATGCGCGTTCTTGAATTGATGCTATCTCATCAGTAGAAATACCACCAGCATTAACAAATACAGAGTGTACTTCATAGCCTTTTTTGACAAGGTCATGTAAACAGTAAGTGGTGTCTAGCCCGCCTGAAAATGCGAGAACAAGTTTGTTGTTGTTTTTAGTGCTCATATTTTTTCTCCAAATAATGATAGCATCATGGCTTTTTGTACGTGTAATCTATTTTCGGCTTCTTCGATGGCGACACAATAGTCGGCATCCATCACCGCATCGGTGGCTTTTATGTTTCGTCTTAAAGGTAAACAGTGTGAAAATTTAGCATTATTTGTCATGCCCATTTTGTGTTCATCAACCATAAAGTGTTGGTATTTTCTACGTTGTTTCCATTCTTCTTCTGGATTACCATAAAAAGGCAGTGCTCCCCATGATTTAGCATAAACGAAATCAGCATTTTTATAAGCTTCTTCAATGTCATGAGTGATGGTAAAAGTCGCACCTTGAGTTTCACAGTTTTTTGTCGCCAATTCGATGTATTTTTCATCCAAAATATAATGCTTGTTTGGGCATAATAATGTCACATCCATTCCAAATTTTGAAGAAATTGAAATGCCTGAGTTAGCAACGGCTGTATTGAGTGGTTTTGGTTGATATGTCCAGGTCATTAGGAACTTTTTATTTTTAACTTCGCCCAAATGTTTTTTGACTGTCATCATCAAGGCTAGTTCCTGACAAGGATGAACGATGGTTTCCATGTTGATGATTGGCACTGATGCATATTTTTTAAATGCTTGGATCACTTTATCTTGTTTATCGTCTTCCCAAGAGATAAATTTTGGAAAAGCACGAACCGCAATAGCATCCACGTAAGTTGATAGTACTGCTGCGACTTCTTTAATGTGTTCTTCTGCATCGCCATCCATCACTACGTTATTGTTAAACTCGATACCCCAAGCATCTTTTCCTGGTTGTAATAACACAGCTATTCCGCCGAGTTGTTGTATTCCTATCTCAAAAGAAGTTCGTGTACGCATGGATGGATTAAGAAATAACAAAGCAAAAGATTTGTTTTTCAAGTTTTGACCAAAGGGATTGTTTTTTAACTCACCTGCAACAGTCAGCAAATCCTCTAGTTCGGATTTTGACCAGTTCTCGGTATTAATAAAATTTTTGTGCATTTCTCGCTCCACGTTTTAGTTATTTAAGTGACAAAGCCAGAAACAAAAAAACCTGGCTTTTTCACCAGGTTTTTAAAGAATTTGTTTTAATTAAAAATTAAATCACAAGACCTCACAACCTGGCGTATGGATACGTCGGCGTAAGCGTCGAGCAACAACAGACACACTTCCACAAATACTTGTGAAAATTGATAAATCAGATTGTTGTTGTGTTGTTTTCATTTGTTAATTTTTAAATTGTTGCGTGAAGTCTAACAACCATTTTTTTTCAAAACAAGTCTTTTTTGATGAAAATCCATGAAAATGAACAATTTAGAGATGATGACCTCAAACAATTTCTTAAATTGACTTAAATCAAGGTCATAACAAGACCTAAAACTATAATGCACACAATAGATAACTTAACTGCAACTTACTTGTTTATTTAACAGGTTAGTTGGAAAAACAATAATTATTTTTAAAGAGAATAAATCAAATGAAAAAAAGTATTTTAGCCTTAGCTGTTTGTGGCTTATTACAAACTGCAGGTGCATCTGCTGAAGAAAGTGTTGGTTTTTTTGATGCCATAAGTGATGGTGATGCGCATATATCATTCAGATACCGTTATGAGTTTGTTGACCAAGATGGTTTTAATTCAAATGCTAATGCTTCAACATTGTTAACACGTCTAAACTATAAAACTAAAGCTTATAACGGTTTTACGTTTTTTGTTGAAGCTGACAATGTCATGGAAGTTTTTGGTGATAACTACAATTCTGGCGCCGGAAATTCACCTGGCAATACACGTTATCCAGTTGTTGCAGATCCACAGGGTACAGAAATCAATCAAGCTTGGTTTAACTATGCTTTTAGTGAAGGCAATGGTGTAAAAGTTGGCCGTCAACGGATTAACTTAGATAATCAACGCTTTATAGGAGGAGTAGGTTGGCGTCAAAATGAACAAACTTATGATGCAGTTTCAGGATCATTTGACATCTCAGGATCCAAACTCTTTGTGTCTTACATTGATAAAGTTAACCGTATCTTTGGTGATGATGTAGATGCAGGAAACCATGACAACTCAACTGTTTTGGCACACTGGTCTAATAAATTTGATGATTTAGGTAAATTATCAGTCTATTATTATGACATAGACAATAAAGATGCGGCAGCATTTTCAACTGCAACATTTGGTGCTAAATTTGCCGGTAATATGGATGCTTTCAATTATGGTATCGAATTTGCAACACAAAATGATGCACACAACAACCCTGTTAACTACACTGCAAACTATTATCGCTTTGACGGCGGCTATAAACTAGATGCTGCTACAATATATGCAGGTTATGAAGTCTTAGAAGGCGATAAAAACAATGCCGGTTCTGTATTTAGAACACCACTTGCGACATTACATGCTTTTAATGGCTGGGCTGATAAATTCCTTGGCACTCCATCTGATGGAATAGAAGATTTCTTCATTGGAGCAAAAGGTGATATAAATGGTTTTAAGTGGAATGCACTTTATCACGATTTTTCTGCACAAGATTCATCGCGTGATTTAGGTACTGAATTTGATGTCTCTATTGCTCATAAAATAAATAAAAATGTCTCGTTATTGTTGAAAGGTGCGTTTTATAATGCAGATACACATGCAACGGACACTTCAAAAGTTTGGTTCATGGTGACTAGTAAGTTTTAACCCAAAATCCAAAGAGAATGAAAAAGGTGTACTTTACCCGAAATTTACATTAAATAAATGTAATCTTGTGAAAATGTTCGGGGCTGTTACACCTTTTTTTATGCCATTGTATTTTAAACTAACGATTTTTTTCATCTCAATGCTAAAATGTCCCCATGAAATTTGTAGATGAAGCAAGAATAGTGGTTCGCGCAGGACATGGTGGCAGTGGCTCATCAAGTTTTCGTCGCGAAAAATTTGAACCCAAAGGTGGTCCTGATGGTGGTGATGGTGGCAAAGGTGGCGATGTTATTTTAATCGGTGATGAAGGACTAAATACCTTAATTGATTTTCGCCATAAGAAAAACTTCGAAGCCGAGCGTGGTGTCAGTGGTCGTGGTCGTCAAATGTACGGTAAGCAA
>JALWML010000246.1 GCA_027083915.1 Lysobacterales bacterium
GTCCAAGAATAGGAATCGTGATGAAGGAAAGTTGGGTTTAGGGCGATTTTTCGCTTTTTTGAGAAGAATAGCACGGCTATTTGACGAAAAAAAAGCGAGAAATGGCACAAATCCAGCTTTTCTGTAATAGACTTTCTATTCTCGGACACGCTCCTAGAGACCTTTTCATCACGATTCTTATTGTTCAAACCCATTAATAAAAACGACACTATCACCAATAAATTCAAAAGCGCCAATATCGGGACTGGTATCTCTGACATTATTGTTATAATCTATTGGAGAGCTTAAAGCAAGATGCCCTGCATTTACTAGGGCGGAATTTTGATTTACAGCCCAAAGCAGATGATTACTAGCATCAAAATAACCAGGATTCACTTCACTTGAATGACTGGAGAATCCAGAATTAAGTTGCCATTGTGATAAACTGCCAAAACTATTGACCCACTCGGAATTAGGTGCATTCGGGCTATGACACAAGTTATTATCTATAGCGAAATAGCTTGATAGGGGTAAATCAACATCAAAACAATTAAAAGAGTTCGAATTACCCGTATAAAAAATAGCATTGCTAACGATGGTATGGTTGTTTCCAGTTCCACCCACTGTAATCCCTGTACTGCCGAATGAATTGTTTAGGTAAATTGAATTATTGCGTACAGTGATATTATTCAGGGGTAAATCATTAGGTGCCAAGGTTCGATCTGGTGCGAGTATTGCTCTGCTTGATAAATCTTGGTTATTAGAAATGGTGTTATTTTCCACAATGCAGTTTTCACATGAACCTAAGCCAATAGCAACACGCCCCATATTAATGATATTATTGCTTTGAATCAATATATTGGTAAATGCTTCAGCTTCAGAATGACCGCCATCAACTGCAATGCCCCAACAACCAGATAACACTGTTCCTAAATCTTCCCAAATAGTATTGTTTTTAATCATCATATTGTCATGTTGCCCATGAACCACTAGTGAAACAGCAGAACACATACCATCTTCATTTAATGTGTTTTTGTACAATTGATTACCGCTAATTACTATTCCATTAGTGACTTCATGAGATGGTGCGCTGATATAGATATTGTGATCAAAAGTAGCTCGAGAACCATTATCTGAAAAATAGTTATTAAGTATTTTGACATCATCAGCACTGCCCAACCATCCTTGAATATCATTAAACTGAATAGTACTGTCTTTTAAGGTAATGCGATCATTTTTACCATCACACGTGGCATCAACTGGGTTGCAGTCATTTGAAGAACCCAGATTAACACCAATTCGAAAAGTGCTGATGGATAAATTATTCAATACCACATCATCAACATCATTGGCGATTGTAACTCCGCTGCCATTATTGCTGCCTTTTAAATCAAGATTCTCGATTAAATAGCCTTCTTCATGTTCGGCATTGCCACTATCGGCTAAATTAAACCCACTCACGCCATTTTGAAAAGTTAACAGTGGCTTTTGTTCATCACCTGATGCCCATAGTGGCGTATAATCTGAAATCAGACACATATTGTCCTGCCGGCATAAAGGGTTAACCCAACGTAAATTCGATGATGTTATCCAAGCACCGCCTTTACAAAAACGCACTGAATCACCTGCTGACATTGTATTAAATGTTTGATTGGCTTGAGTCATGCTTTGAAAAGGGTTATTTAAACTCCCGTCATTGCTATCATTTCCAACTAGACAATTGCTATCTGAACTAATTTCACAATCACAAACATAGAAATCAATGGATTGACCCATTAATGGAAACATTAATAGCAAAGCTATCCAATTCTTATTAAACTTTTTTATTATTAAGAATTTATATTCAAGCAAATGACATTTCATTAGTTAATCCTCAAATGAGTCAGAAAACATTAAATCAGGTTGGACGAAATTGAAGACTTCAACTGACCCTGCATCGTTAATTGTATTTGCCTGACTGACAAAAATATCATCTCCAGGTATACCCACTGCAATTTCAAACCCATTACCAAAATCTGCAACAGTCATTGAAAACCCCATTTCATCTAAAGGGCTAAAATTATTTGTTTGGTATAGGTTATTGTCAGTAGTAATGCCACTAATGGAACCATAAAGAATATGAAAAGCACCGCTTGAACTGTTTTCGCGAGGAACGCCTACTACTAAGTCATCAAAAGAATCATTATTTAAATCTCCACTTGCCAAGGAGTCTCCAAATTGATCTGTACTTTCTGCAACCCCTAAAATGCCAGTAGAATTTTGATGGAATGATTGGTTATTATCACTTGCTAAACCAAATGTATTCCCATAAATGATGTTTATTGAGCCTGCATCATTTATACCTGCACTATTGATGTCCTCCCTTGGCACGCCAACAACTAAGTCATCAACGAAATCATGGTTGAAATCACCAGTGGTGAGAGACGAGCCGAATCGGTCATTTGCCTCAACGATACCTATTATATCTCCAGCTTGAGACCATATTACACTGGTGTTTTGCAAATCAATACCGTTACTTCCACCCTCAAACACTTGTACTGCTCCAGCATTGGATTCACCATTAACATCTTCTCCAGGAATACCGACAGCCAAAAAATCAAAATTATTCATCCCAACACCTGCTAAGCTATAATCACCAGCTGTCAAGCTTAAACCGAATTGGTCATTGGTTTGTGCGGCTGTTTCTGGCATATCATCTGATTGCTGGTTCAAACTGTCTCTAAATTCAAGATCTCCAGATAGGCCAGCACCTCTACCATAATACACCTCCACTTGCCCCCCATCAATAATTGAATTAGAGAGTCCAAAATCTTCAAACGGAGCGGAAACAGCTAAATCATCACATGCATCACCATCAAAGTCTCCAGTTGCCATACTCCATCCAAATCTATCATTTTGTTCTATACTACCATCAGAAAAAATCCCTAAACCAGTACCTTGGAATAAAAAAGTTGAACCCACTCCTAAATCAGCAAAACCATTAACCGATCCATAGAAAACATTTATTGCACCGACATTATTTCTTAAATCTCCATTTAAATTGTAATTCTCCTCTGGTGCTCCAACGGCAAGATCTGTAATCCCATCACAATTAAAATCACCACTTGCAAGAGACTTTCCAAAAAAATCATTTTCCTCAACACCATTTTGATTTTCTAAATTAGGAGGGTCTGATTCAAAAGTTTGGAACAGAAATTGGTCATTTAATGATGAAAGACCACTTGGAGAACCATAGATAATCAAAACCGTTCCGACATTATTAAGAGTCGTTCCGAAGAATTCAAAATCATAATTTGGAATGCCTATGGCCAAATCTTGAAAACCATCATTATTGTAATCGCCATGTGACACCGATTCTCCAAGTCTATCCAATGAACTTGTATCTCCAACAATGCCATTTGTGTCTAAATTCCAGACTTTGCTACCAGTAATTACATTAACTGCATTACTTATAGCATCAATTGTAAATGACTTATCGGTTGCAACCATAGCAACCGAATTCGACATATTTGTAACCAATAAAATTATTATTAAGTAAATTTTCATATTTCACCCTATACATTATGTTATTTATGATGTTTTATAGTTCGATAAAAATTGAAATTAGTTTTTACTTATTAATAAAATCTAGTTAAGGCTAATGCTTTTGTGACTCATCTCTCATTATTGTGGTGTCTCTGAAAACAGAAAGAACCCCAGTTTACATAGATGAATAAGTTTGGTTTGAATTATTGAAGGTTTAGTCACTCCATTTCAAAATAATTAAAATAGGGATAATCTAGTCCACTATGTGCTTTTAAAAATTTTATATTTACTCAGAATAACGCCATTGTCATATTGTTTTGCTGACAATAACTTGAAATAGTTATTAATTTTTCCACTTGTAAATAGTTTTTTCCCTGAGCCAAAAATAACTGGATTGACTTTAAGAGTTAATTTTTCGATAAGATTATTCTCAAGTAATGATCCAGCTAATTCACCACCTCCGCAAAGCCAAATATCTCCACCTTTGCTTTTTTTTAAATCTTTGACGTATTCAACCGTATTTGATTTAACCAATTTTACTGCATCAGATTGATTAAAATCCAATGACTCTGAAAACACATAGTGCTTCAAATTTGGATAGGCGGGTTCCCCAGCCTTTAATCCAAACTGAAAACCAAATTCATATGTTTTTCTTCCCATTAGCACCGAATCGTAAGCATTTAATGATTTAACAAAATCTTCCACATGCTCACCTTCCATTAAAAATCCGTCAATACTCCCATCATCACGACAGATAAAACCATCTAGTGTGATAGCAATATGGTAGTCAATTTTTCTCATTTTAATCTCCTTTGTTAATGGCTTATTTAGCAGTTATTACCTGTATACTAAAAAAATGGATACAGTCCTTTTAACTTGTCTTACTTCCGCGTTAGGCGGTTTATAAACAGATGGTAATATGTTAAAAAGTATACTTAAAACCTAATGAAGTTATTGCTATGAATGTATTAGTTTGGTCAGATAAATCAGAGTCCGTATAATCCAAAACAAACTTAAAGTTATTATTAATTTTATACCCTGCCCCAATACCAAAAGATAAATTTGATCCTGAAGAAGAAGATTTGCTTACTATATTATTATTGGTAGACATATAAATCTTGGTTGTTAAATCAGAATAAAAAACACCTAGCTTGGCATATATTGAAAATCGATCCCATTGATGATTTGCTAAAACCGATAAATCTAAAGCATCTGTCTTTGTTGTAGCCGTAAATATGTCATCACTTGGTATGACTGGTTTTAGTGAGTTAACATCTCCCACTTTATAATAGCTTAGTTCCAAAGAAAATACTTTGTCTAAAGTGTATCCAAAGTCAAGTTTTAGTCCATTATCAATCAAAGAACTTGGCAAATCATCTATGCTATCTTGACTGATACTAATGCCAAGTGAAAACTTACTGTCATCAGCACATGCTGTATAACTATTCATAAAAATTATCATTGCACTAATAATAATGC
>JALWML010000247.1 GCA_027083915.1 Lysobacterales bacterium
TATTCTTGTCACTGGGTTTTTAAACCAGCCCTTTAACTGAGTTGCATCTTTTTGTAAGGCTTCAAAGTCCCCTACTTTGGGTTTTCTGAAATAGGTTTCGACCAAAGCGGCAACCATTCCAGCAGCCACTGCTGGATTAAGTGAAGTGATGGGTGCGGCAAAAAAAGCGGTTATTATGGTAACAATATGCGCACGGGCAACGGCAGCGCCAACAGCGGCTAATACACCATTAAATAACACCCATGTTTTGATTAAATCCCAACCCAACTCTGGAGAGCGGCTAAAACCAATGGCAAACCCAGCAAGAATAACGGCTGTAATTATCCATGGGATGAATTTAACCCATTTCGCTCCTGGTGGAATAACATCTAATTCGGCTATTGTTTTATCGGCTTCAATTTTATCTTTTATCGCTTGACTCATGCCTTTTAAATGACCTGCACCGATAACCACAAGGATATTTTTGGATTGGGTATCTTTGTTTTCTTGCAACAAACGTGCTGCCATGTATTTATCGCGTTCGTGAATTAAACTGGTGTAAAGTGGTTGCGATTCATCGGCGAAATCTGAAAAGGTACTCTCAAGCACATCTCCACTTTTTAGTTTTTCTATCTCTTCTGCAGAGATTTCTTCATTTTCAAAAAAACCGCCAAAACTAAAAAGCAAGCCCATTTTATCCAAAAACTTCATGTTGCGCCACGCACGTTTCATGGTGGTGCGAATATTTCTGTCAATTTTCCATAATGTCAAGCCTTTATCTTTAGCTTGGGTAATCGCCACTTTCATTTCGGCACCCGGTTCTACACCGAGTTGTTCAGCTAAACGATTTTGGTAAGCCGACAAAGCTAGATTAACAGCTATCATGCCAGTTTGTTTGTTTTTAATGATTTGGATCAAATCCATATTTTTATACTTATCTGGATTGGTCATGGCATCGAAACGCATGTCATCCAGTTCAATGGCAACCGTATCAAACTGCGTTGTATCGAGTAATTCATTAACTTTATCAACGGATGTTTGTGATACGTGAGCAGTACCCAGAATTACGTAATTAACACCGTCTTGTGAAATGATTTGGTGAGGTTGGTCTTTTAATATGCTTAGAATGGCTTCGTTGTTTTGCAATGTATTATCCAGTTTGGTACAAAACGGATGATTTTATCACTTCTTAATAATATCACCAAGTAGTAAAGGCGCACTACTGCCAGTTATGCTTGATAAATCTAATCTTTTGTTTTTTATTCTGCGTTCGGCAAGGTAAGCAAACAAAATAGCTTCAATCCAATTAGCATTTTTTGCAACAGTAACTTTGACTTTCGTGTACGCTTGAATCAATTCAACGAGATAGATATTAAATGCACCGCCTCCCATGAGAATAATTTCATCAATTGTAGCACTCTGTTTCTTTATTTCTAACGCGATAGATTGTGCGCTTAAATGTGTTAAGGTGTTTTGAATATCAACTGCTAAGGTCGCATTGAATTGTTCTTTGAAGTTTTCGAACCAGTTTCGGTTAAAATATTCTCTACCCGTACTTTTTGGTGCTGATTTCTGAAAATAATCATCTAACAACATTTCATTGAGTAGTTTTTCATTCAACCGCCCTTGTTGTGCCCAATCGCCATCTTTATCATAACTCTTATTCTGATGAATACTTATCCATTCATCCAATAAACAATTAGCAGGTCCGGTATCATAACCAATAAGCTGAGCAAAATCTTTACCAAAGAAACTCACATTAGCAATACCACCTAAGTTAATTACAGCCGTATTTTGCTTGTTATTTTGGTACAACTTTTCATGTAATACAGGCGCTAAGGGTGCGCCCTGTCCGTTTAATGCCATATCCATGCTGCGAAAATTTGCTACGACATCAATGCCAGTTTGAGCGGCAATAATGTGTGGTGAGCCAATTTGTATGGTGCTGCGTTTATCTTTGTTGTCTTTATTTGGCTGATGGTAGATGGTTTGTCCGTGAGAACCAATCGCAACAATATCTTTTGCTTCCATATTTGCCTTTGCCAAAAGAGCATTAACGGCATGAGCAAATTCATCAGCCAATAAGGCATCACAATTGGCAAAATTGTCCAATGTAGTTTGTTGGGTTTTGATAAGGTTTTGAACTTGCTGTTTTAACTCTGAAGAAAAAGGTTGTTCGTGTGTTGCAATCAGAGTGATCTGGTCATTTGTAATTTGAACAATCGCAGCATCAATACCATCGACGCTGGTTCCTGACAATAAACCGATAAAATAACTCAAGAGCTTTTTGTTTTCTTCATCTTAGTTTGGGCGATATGCTTTGCATCAAAATTTATGCTGTCTAACTGCGAAAGAATCGGCGCAGCATAACTCTTAAACTCTGACATTTTACTTTTCTTCAACGGACTAGCTTTTGGCAACTTCACTGTTCGAGGGTTCCTGTGCACACCATTCAAAACAAATTCATAATGTAAATGCGGTCCAGTTACCATTCCTGTTGAGCCTAATGTCCCGATAGTTTTACCTTGTTTGACTCGTACGCCTTTTTTTACAAATCGTTTAGTTAAATGCAGGTATTTGGTCACAATACCACTTGGGTGCTTAATAAACACATAGTTGCCGTTGTATTTGTTATACGCAGAACGAGTAACAGTACCATCCCCCGCTGCATAAATAGGTGTGCCACGTGGAGCTGCGTAATCAATACCACGGTGTGCTTTGACTCTTTTTTGAACAGGATGAAAACGTTTTGGGTTAAAGTTTGATGAAATATAAGAAAAATTAAGCGGAGCACGTAAGAAAGCTTTTTTCATATTACGCCCTTCAGGGTTGTAATAACTGATACCATTGCCATCATCAAAAGCTACAGCGGTGAAAGTTTCTCCTTGGTTAGTGAAAGAGGCTGCTAAAATTTTACCATCTCGAATAAACTCACCATCTTGTTCAATTTTTTCATAAATCAAACTAAAACTATCACCACTGCGAATATCTAAAATAAAATCAATATCCCATGCAAAAATATTAGCTAACTGCATAACCATATTATCGGTTAAACCCGCAGCTTTTCCTGCATTAAACAAAGAGCCTGTTATAACACCTTTAGCACTGTGAATTGTTGTCTCTAATGGTAACTCAACAAGCTCTGTCAATAATTGCTCTCCGTCTTGCTTGACGAATAACTCTTGTGTTTCTGACAACTTGTATTTTAATTGTTCAAATTTGCCCGTTGCGTCTTTAACAAACCCAATAGATGCGCCTGGAAAGATTTTAGTCAGTTTCTTGGCATCTTTATCAATATGAATGATTTTATACAAGAGTGATTGAGACAAATCCATATCATCAAAAATACTAGATAAGGTTTGTCCTTTCTTAACAGTAACATACTGCCACTGTTTTTCTTGTTCTTGATTTTGTTCAGGAACATAACTCAGCAAAGGCTTACTGGGTAAATTTAAGTCAATTTTTTCAACTTGTTTGGCTAGATGCATTTCTTTTTGAGAGCTACCCGAAAATGCATACAGTAAGCTCAAAACGACCACAGATGCCACAATGATAAAAAGAGGTTGTTTGTTAAGCTTATAAGAACGCTTAATAGAAGAATGGCTCGTGTTTTTGAAAACAGCTTGTATTGGTTTGTTTCGCAAAAGTAATAAAATGGTATTAAAACAGTGGCAAAGATAATATAGTTAGCCAATTTCGTCAATAGATGCTTACTATTAAACTAAATTTTCAGTTAAAATAGGCGTTTTTAAAAATCAACACAAGGAAACTCAATGTCAATACAAGAATCTTTAGATTTACTCACTCGTGGTACAGAAGATGTCATCAAACTCGAAGAACTAGAGAAAAAGCTCAAAAAAGGCAAACCTTTACAGATAAAAGCTGGGTTTGACCCAACAGCACCAGATTTACATATTGGTCACACCGTATTGATTAATAAAATGGCCCAATTTCAACAATTGGGACATGACGTTACTTTTTTAATTGGTGACTTTACAGGTATGATAGGTGACCCAACAGGGAAAAGTGATACACGTAAAATATTAACCCGTGAGCAAGTCAATGAAAACGCTGAAACATACCAACAGCAAATTTTCAAAATATTAGACAAAGACAAAACAAAGATTGCATTTAACTCAACTTGGATGAATAAATTGGGTGCTGGTGGCATGATTGATTTGGCTTCACGATATACCGTTGCACGCATGTTGGAACGTGATGATTTTTCCAAGCGTTTTGGTTCACAACAACCCATTGCTATTCATGAGTTTATGTACCCACTGGTTCAAGGATATGATTCTGTTGCCATGAAAGCTGATGTTGAATTAGGTGGAACCGACCAAACCTTCAACTTATTAATGGGTAGAACCTTGCAAGGACAATTTGGACAAGAACCTCAAGTGGTCATAACTATGCCATTATTGGAAGGACTTGATGGCGTTCAAAAAATGTCCAAATCATTGGGCAATTATATCGGCATTGAAGATGCACCAAAGGACATGTTTGGTAAAATAATGTCAATTTCTGATGAATTAATGTGGCGTTATTTTGATTTATTAAGCTTTAAATCAAACAGTGAAATTGCTACATTTAAGCAAGAAATGACCGATGGCAAAAACCCTCGTGATATTAAATTTATCCTCGGGCTTGAAATTGTCGAACGTTTCCACTCAAAAGAAGCCGCCGATGATGCATTAGCAGGTTTTAAAAACCAATTCCAGAAAGGTGCTATTCCTGATGACATTCCTGAGTTAACCATCGAGTCATTAGAAAATGGTGAGATTGGCTTAGCTTTATTGCTTAAAAATGCAGGGTTGTGTGTCAGCACCTCAGATGCCATGCGCATGGTCAAACAAAATGCTGTGAGTATTAACGGTGAAAAAGTCTCCAACCCGAAACAACAAATCACAGCAGGGACACAAGCTGTATTTCAAGTAGGCAAACGTAAATTTGCAAAAATAACCGTCAGTTAATAAA
>JALWML010000248.1 GCA_027083915.1 Lysobacterales bacterium
AATTCTAAATGGTTTTTTTTCATATATTGGTGAAGGAGGAGTTATCCTTGAAACACTTCCTCCTTGTATAGTAGGCTCTTCAGGAGGAGGTGGCCCTGGTGGTGGTTCAGGTACATGTCCACCAGACACAACAATACAATGTGTTTCTGGAATAATCTCTCCAAAATATACTGCTAGTACAGTAGTTTTGCATTTATACCATTTAATGACCCACGGAGGATATAATGTTAATCCAAATTTTAGACCTACAAATTTTGATATCCATGAAGATATAGATAGCACTTTAAATGAAACTTTTAGCTATAAAAGAGCTGAGCAGTTATTTTTAGACGCGATGATACTCAGAAGTAATTATCAAGTTAGCCAAAACATTTCCGGGGTTTGGACAGGGTTAAGTTTTTGTGAGTTAAGAAATAAAATGATGTTTGTAGCATCTCCAGCTGAGAGACCAAAATTGGATATAGCTTGGCGACAAGTATTTGAAGATGTTGATAATAAATGCAATTTGCCAGATGGGTTAACAATATACAAACCCAATGCTTTAGTGGTTAATCAATATAATAATGTAATAGAAAATAACTCAACAATAAATTTTGGTAATGTTTCACTCAATTCAGCCCAAACCAAAAGGTTTAAAATAACAAATAATGGAAACTATATTCTTAAAATTAAAGATGCCTCAATATCTGGTGACAGTAATTTTACAATTACTAATCTAGACTCGAATCTACATTTAATTAGGCGAGATGGAGTCTTGGATTTTAACATTGTTTTTAATGCTTCAAATAGTGCTACAACTTCAAACGCAACACTTACATTTATTACAAGTGATAATAATAATGAACAATTTGTTATTAATTTAGTCGGGGCAAGCGATTCTCAAGGTACAATTGGTCAAGCAGATGCATATGAGAACGACGATTTAATAGAACAAGCAAGTATAGTAGAGATAAATGGACCTCTTCAATTTCATAATTTCTATGACGATTCAAATGATTGGATCCAACTATCAAGTGAACAAGTACAAAATTCTCCTCCCTGTCCAAGTTATAACTTTTGTAATCTGAAATTTGAAGATATAAATAATTCTGAGATATGTCTTGAAGATGCTCTTTCTTTTAGAACAGGTGGTAGTAGAGGTAGAAAAATATGTGGTTTTTCATCACCATATTCCTTTCCCGTAACACCTGGTACTGGTACTTGGGCGTTTGGCACTTGTCTCTATCCATTTGCTGGAGGTACCACCTTTTTAATCTCTGAAGAAACAGGGGTGCTGTCAAATGATAAGAATTATAAAATCAAACTAGAGTGTACCCAATAACTAATGAAAAGTGATTAATGGCAGGTTTATCCTGCCATTTTTTTTGCTGCAATAGAAGTACCCTAAAATAATTATGCCTTTGTTGGGTCTTCGTGAATCATCACTTCGGCATCAGGAATAAGTGCCATTAATTTTTTTTCTAAACCATCTGCAATCGCATGGGCTTCAATTAATGAAAGCCTATCATCTAACTCTAAATGGAATTGAATAAACTTATCCTTGCCCGATTGGCGGGTGCGCAAATCATGGTAACCTAATGCACCTTGGGTTTCTTTTATGGCTTTAACAATTTTTGCCTCTGTTTTTTCATCTAATTTTTTATCCATTAATTGAGCAAAAGCATCATTGCCAATCTCAAAGGCACTTTTGAAAATATACAGGGCAATGGCAATGGCAAAAGCAGCATCCGCCCACAAATAACCTTGTGCGGTTAAATACAGGGCGATTAAAATACTAAAATTGGTTAATAAATCGGTTAAATAGTGCAGTGAGTCGGCTTTAATAGCAAGATTATTAGTTATCTTAACGACATGCCTTTGGTATAAAACTAAAAAGACGGTAACAATAATCGAAAAAACCATGACAGCAATACCGATGTTACTGTTAGTGAGTTCCTGAGGATTTTGCAATCGTTGTATGGCATTGAAAATAAGAAACACAGCAGAACCTGCAATAAAGCTGGCTTGAGCAAGACCCGCTAAAGGTTCTGCTTTACCATGACCAAAGTGGTGGTCATCATCGGCTGGTTGCAAAGCATAACGCACAGCAAAAAGATTAATTATGGATGCAAAAGAATCCATCAAGGAATCAATTAACGATGCTAGTATGCCAATAGAGCCTGACATATACCAAGCTATCGCTTTAGCAATGATTAAAATAAGTGCTGTAGCAACCGAGGCATAGGTAACGCGTTTGAGTAATTGAGCATGATTTGACATAGTCTTATCCTAACAAATAACCAATCATAATTTAAAAGTTTTTTTCACAATAGGAATATTGCCAAACAAAACAGCACAGATAAAGCCAACAATCACTCCAATGGTATTGACATGAAAGTCTTCAATGTCCGCAGTCCGATAACTTGTCATGGACTGTAAGACTTCCATAACACCACCCATAACAATAAAACCGACCGCATAGACATTGCGAACCCAAGGCTTTGGATACAACCAAGCAAACCAAATCATCAAGGAGAAATAGGCAATAAAATGCCCAATTTTATCACCATTTTTAACATCGGGCATGACAGCACCAATCTTGACTAAAGACAGCGTAATTACAGTGACAACAAGTAGCCAGCCAATAAGGACTAAAACTTTTCTTGGAATATTCATAATAAGTGCAGTTGATTGCTGATTGAAAATCCGACTAATTCGTCGGCATAATTTTTTGAAAAAGCCATAACCTTAAACTTTTCGCCCGTTTCATTGGGCATGGTGAGTTTTTTCATCTCGGTGGTGTTTTGGTAGTAACTTTTGTAATCATTTTGACTATCTCCCAAGTGGTTTTGAATACCCAAAGACATCAAAAAATGCGCTTGTGTAGTAAACCCATCGACTTCCAACCCACAACTGTCGGCAGCTTCTGCCAATGCGGTAAAATCCACAAATGCCGTCATATCTTGTATGCCAACATTACTAAAATAATCAAAGTTGGCTTGGTGTTGATAAAAACAAATTAACGTCCCATCACTGCGCTGTGGGTGATAATAAGCATTGCGCTCGTAGCCATAATCCACAAAAATAACCACACCTTGATTAAGGTTTTGCGTGATGGAATTTAACCAACTATCTAAATGTGGAATAAATTCTGAAGTATAACCCTCTATAAGTTGTAAATTTTTATCTTTTATCTGTTTAAGTAGGTTTTCAGGGAACTCGCCCCATGTCTTTTTAAAGCTATCATTCCAAGTTACACGCATTTGTTGAAACTCATTGTCATGGTAACGAAAAACTTCAACAGGCAAAGCGTCCACCACTTCATTGGCAAACACAACACCATTGAATTGTTGAGTTAATGGCTGTGAAATCCACTCGACCAATTGGCTTAACTTTTTAGGCAAGCTTTTTATTTTTTGCACTTGCCTTTGTTGTAAATCTGCACTGACTTCTAGGATGTAATACTTTTCAGGCAAGTTGTTTAAATTTTCAAGCTCCAATAAACAATCGCAGGCAAACTGACCTGTTCCTGCACCAAGTTCTAAAATGATAGGGCTTTGGATCGTATGGATAACTTGTGAAAACTGGCTCGCCATACTCTTAGCAAATAAATCACCCAATTCTGGTGCGGTCACAAAATCACCTTCTTTACCAAACTTATGGTTGCCAGATGAATAATAACCAAAACCTGGTTGGTACAACGCCATGTGCATAAATTGAGCAAAACTAATAGAACCAGTTTTTTCAATTTTGTCTTTAATTATCTTTTGCAAGGCTAAAGAGTGTTGTTCTAAATCGGATTGAGGCATAAAATAGCGTAATGAATAAAGTTATGTTAATTACAGGTGCAGCGGTGAGAATTGGTGCCTACATCACACAAGCTGCCCATAAAGATGGATACAATATCGTTATGCATTATCGGTATTCGAAAGCACAAACGCAAGACTTGCAAAACAAACTCAACCAAATTCGTCCAAATTCATGTATCAGTGTGCAGGCAGATTTTGATGAACAAACAGACTTTCGTCACATCATAAATACCATTGAATCAAATTTTGGGCGTTTGGATGTTTTAATCAATAATGCCTCAGATTTTTTCCCAACTAATTTAGATGATCTTAATGAAATAGATTACAACAAACTTTTTAACAGCAATGTCAAAGGTCCTTTATTTCTCTCTCAAGCCTGTTTACCCTTATTAAAAAAGGCAAAGGGGACGATAATCAACTTGGTCGATATTCATGCCGATAAACCCTTAAAGAATTACCCTATCTATTCAATGGCAAAAGCTGCCAACAAAATGATGGTCAAAGCACTGGCAAAAGAAATGGCACCAGAGGTAAGAGTCAATGGCATATCACCAGGTTGTATACTTATGCCATTAGATGAAAATGCATCCTATGATAAAGAAGATATAATCAACCGAACCGCCTTAGGCCGACAAGGCAATGAACATAACCTCTACCACGGTTTAAAATTTTTGATAAAAAATGATTACATGACAGGAGAAATTATCAAAGTGGATGGCGGTAGAAGCTTGCATATGTGAATATGCATGGTGTTCTTAAGAGAACACCATGCAACACTATATTTTATTGCCATACACAATATGTTACACCATTACAACTAATGCAGTTATCCGAAATAGGTTTACAAGTTGGTGGGCGCGGCTCTACTCTTCTAGTGTTTAATAAACCAAATTCAGCAACTGGTTTTTTTAACAATTGAATATCTAAATTATTCTGTATTTCTGATACATTTAATTTTGAGCTTGCTGTTGCAGACCCAATCAAAAATACAAAGCCTAGAGTTAATAATATTTTTTTCATAAGTTGTTTCCTCTTTAAAGTAATAAAAAGTCCATTTATTAAAATTCCTTGTGTGTTTATCAAACTATTTCGATAAACACAGGTCGCATTTTAGGGTGAGTTTATTAAAATCAGTGACCACTTAAAGGACTAAGACCTATTG
>JALWML010000249.1 GCA_027083915.1 Lysobacterales bacterium
TTGTAAGTATCTCTTGTTAAGTTTATGTTCGGCAAAAACATTGTAACTCAACTTTAGGTACTTACACCTAGGGACACACTTTTATGGACGGTATGATTTTTTTGGTTATAGTACGTTAGATTTGCTTTTAAATTACTAAAAAATCGATTGAGCATATGGAACATATGTGATTGAGGTTTTTATTGGAATTTGAAAGTAAAGATGACGTGCTAGACCCAAAATAATTGGCGTCCCCTAGGGGGTTCGAACCCCTGTTGCCGCCGTGAAAGGGCGGAGTCCTAGGCCACTAGACGAAGGGGACGCAACAGTTTCTTTTCGAGTTTAGCCAACTTTGTACCTCTTTGGATACACAAGGGAGATGGTGGAGCTAAGCGGGATCGAACCGCTGACCTCAACACTGCCAGTGTTGCGCTCTCCCAGCTGAGCTATAGCCCCTCGAAAGAATGTGCATTATGCTGATTACACCCCTACTCGTCAACTCTTTTTTTCAATTCTTTTGTATTTTTTTAAAAAAGTTGTGCGTTGCATATTTGAGTTGATTGTTTTGGATAAAATTGAACCCTTCGACCACAATGTTATTGATTTTTTTGCTCGACTTATCGCCGTGTACAGTAAGGCATTTGATAAAATTTCTAACTCATTATCATCTGGTAAGGCTATGAGTACATGGTCGTACTCTGAGCCTTGAGATTTGTGAATACTAATAGCGTTGGCATCAACCCAACCATTAATGGCTTCTAAGTTTATATCCACTTCTTTGCCTTCTATAACAAAAGGTACGACCCATGTGCCATTTCGTTTTTTAAGTACACCGATATCTCCGTTGAACACGCCTAAGGTGTAATCGTTTTTTGTCACCATTATTGGCATGTTATGATGCAAGCCTGCATTTTTATAGTTAATTTTCTTTGCCAACTCATTTAATTCGTTGACACTATTAGAACCATAGTTAACCGGTGATAGGAGCATGCAGGTTTCTGTTTCTTCGATACCTTCATACCACTTGCTTAATAACTGCTGCTTTTCTTTTTTATTTTGTGGGTTGTGCAATGCAAAGTTTTTGTCGGATTGCAAAGCTATGAGAGAATTGATTTCTCTTTGGATAACACATTGACATAATTGTGCAATAATTGAGTCAGATTGGAATCGGTAATTTTGAGTGAGTTCGACAAAATTTGCTGATATGGGTTGCTTTTGATGTTCTTGCTTATAAAAACTAAATAAATCAACTTCCTGCTCTTGCTCTAACAGCACACATAAGTCTGCAAAAACATTACCTGCTTCCACCGCTGGCAATTGATTTTTATCCCCTATCAGTATGAGTTGTGCCCTTGGTTTCAATGCATACAACAATGAACTGGTCATATTGACATCAAGCATGGAGGATTCATCAATAATGACTAAATCATAGGGTAATGGGTTTATTGAGTTATAGTTTAGCTTATTTGTTTCATGGTTGTAGCCTAATAAACGGTGAATGGTTTTGGCAGCTTGTTGCATTTGTTGCATGCTGCGCTCATCAAGGTTAATTCCAACAAGCCCCTGATTAATACTTTGCATCATGCGGTTGGCGGCCTTGCCTGTTGGTGCACTTAAGGCAATTTGGCATTCAGGATTGAGCTTTAATGATAATAACATTAATCGAATGACCGTAGTGGTTTTACCGGTGCCTGGTCCACCATCGAGAATAAATCGAGTATGACTTAGGCTCGATAGACAGGCTTGCCATTGCAAATCCATATCATCAGGTTTTGGGAGATGACAGGTTTGCAAGACTTCTTCAACAGCTGATTTAACGTGCTTATTTTCCAGTGGAATAACTGATGAGTTTAAAAAATTATTAGCAATGAGTTTTTCTAAATTAAAAAAACGCCTAAAGCCAGCCAATCCATTATTCATCACAATATAACCGTTTTGACCATCATGACTAATAGTTTTATCCTCAATTGGTTCATCATAGGGCAAGGCGGTATGACCCAATTCGATGTTTTGTTGAATAGCAATAGCCAACTCTATCACTTGTGCATTATCTGTTAGTATACTAAAAAATCGACGGATGTACGGCACTAAGCTTCGGTTCGTTTGTTTATCTTGCATCAAAGCTTTCCTCCATCTCTTCAATTAATCTTCGCTCTGGTTTTGTAAAATAGACACCCTGCCCCGCTACACCATTGACTCCTCGGGTGAACAAGTAGGCTACACCTCCAAAGTCTTCATCGTAATCAAACGAAGGATTAATGACTTTAAGGTATTTAACCAAAGCGACACAGTACAATAAATACTGCAAGTCATAAAAATGGTGTTCAATAGCTTCTTTTAAATCTTTAGTTGTATAATCCTCATATGAAAAACCAAGCGTATTACTTTTATAATCAACAACATAGAACTTATTGTTGTGTTCGAAGATTAAATCAATAAACCCTGTTAGAAATCCTTGTAAATCGTCTTGGTTAAATTTCACCTGCTGATTTCGGTGTTGTGATAACCATTGTTCTATCATCTTTTTTTTGATTGATGCTAAAGGCAATAAAAATTCCATTTCATCTAAGGTATTATCCACTTGCGAGAGTCTTGGCCCATCTTTCCATAATTGGGTATTGACTATGGTGTGCATTTGTTGCGATAAACAAATTTTCCATTGAGGGTTGTATTGACAGATTTTTAATTGTTTTTCGACTTCAAATGATATGGCTTCTAAATCATCGGTAAAGTTTATATTTTCTAATATACTGTGTTGCATCGTACCGCTGGCTGCCCCACGTGGAAAGTGAAAATAGTTACTAAACTCTCCATCATCTGAGGTTTCATCTAAAGATTCATAACTAATTTCTTGTTTTCGAGATAAAGAAGAAAAGCTATAAACTGACAAAGGTTTATTAACCATGCGGTTAAATTTATTAATGCTCAACACTGGTGATTCAGATTGTTGATGATTTATTATTTCTGTTTCTTGAGGCACCACTATGGCAGAAAGTTTTTCGTTATTGGCTATCTTTTCGTATAATTTTGCAATAGGAGTTTCACTAAATTTTTTATCTTCAAAATCAACACCAAGATAAACACGATGCTTTGCCCGTGTGATTGCCACGTATAAGGTGCGCACAATCTCGGCTGAATATTCTATCGCTAAACTTTCTTGTGCTTGATCAGATTGACGCCAATAGATGACACCTTTGTTATCCTTGTCATGGGTTGCAACGATTGATTTGAGTACAAGCTCTCTGCCTGGAAGTTTATCTTTTACCATGTCTGCATAGGGAATAAATACACAATCAAACTCTAAACCTTTGGATTTATGCATGGTCATGATAGCAATCTTATGACCATCACTTTCTAATCGACGTTTAGCCGTTTCATCTTGTTCAAGTAGTTGTGCATTTTTAATTTCTTTGGCTAGCCACTGCGCTATTTGGTTGTCATTTTTACCTAAGTCCACTTGCTCATGAATTAATTGCAACACATGCATCGCATCGGTATAAAGACGCTCATCATCCAAACGTTGCAATAAATGGGCAAAAACACTTTTGTCTTTGAATAATTCATCAATAACACGGCTCAAACCTAGTTTTTCAGAATCCAAACGGTAATTAATAAACTCTGTAACCAACTGTTCTTTATCCATTTCTTGCAAGTCATTAAGCGATACGTTAAAAAACAAACCGTGCAAGGTGGTAAAAATATTTTTTTGACTGGGATAAGCAATGGCTCGAATGAGGTAATAAAATTGTTGCGCCACTTCTGTGGTAAAAACACCGGCTTCACTCCACAGACTCACATTGAGATTTTGACTGAGCAAATAATCATACAATTCAATAGCTTGCGAATTGCTTTTAACCAATATTGCTATGCTATTTTCAGCAATATTTTTTTCAGTTCCATCTTTGACTAATCGCGCGTTCGCCATAAATGCTTTGAGCTCTTGTGCTAATTGTTGTTTGCGTTGTTCTTTGGGGCAATTGATGACTGCTACGGGTGGATAGTCGTCAATAAGTTTTGTGTCTTGTTTGGGTTTGGGCTTGGATGGGTGAAATATGAGCCAATCCAATTTGAAGGAATTTTCAAAATCAAACAGGCTATTACTAGCAGCTAACATCTCTGCGCTGCTGCGCCAATTGGTTGCCAAATTAAATCGTTGCGAAGCATCCACCGCTTGTTTGGCTTGCTCATAAACAAACACATCGGCTCCACGGAAGTCATAAATCGCCTGTTTGGGGTCGCCGACATAAATAATATCGTGCAAACCATCATCAAAACACTTTTCAAAAATCTCTAATTGCAACAAATCCGTGTCCTGAAATTCATCCACCATAACAGTCTGCCATTGTTGGGCAATAAGCTGTTGTAATTGCGGATTATTATTAACCGCATGATGAACAATGGTGATTTGGTCATCATATCCGTACATACCTTGTTCTGATAATATGTTAGCCAATCCTACTTGCACAAACTGCCAGCATTCATACAAATACACCAAAGGAAACTCATGCAGAGCGTCATAGAATTTTTCAAAGTCATTAAAGAATTCAGGCATGGCAATTGAACTTTCTTTTTTGCGTTTATTCTCTAAGAAACCAAGGGTAAATCGTTCGATATAATTTGTTTTTGGCAGAGTAAAGCTGGGTAAAAAATCACTTAATGCTTGAGCATAGGTTTCACGAGACTTAACTTTATACAAACGTCCGTCAAAACTGCCTGAAAACAGATAATCCAACAGCTCATCTTTATCTTTTTCCCAGGTCTTACAAATTTTGTTATACAAATCATTAAGAACTGGCACATCAGCAAGTGAGTATTGAGGCAAAATATCACGGTAATGTTTTTTGCTCAACAGTCCAGATAATTTCTGTGAAACACTTTCAAGGTTTGGGATTTTGGTTAAAAACAGACTTGGAATTTTGTTTTGTTGTTCACGCCAAAAATCTAATACAAACTTTTCTACA
>JALWML010000250.1:0-1826 GCA_027083915.1 Lysobacterales bacterium
GTGATTCATTTTCATTTTTAAATGTAAGTGAGTCGTGAAAATTGGTTTTCCCCAATCAATTTTTTTATATTTACCCAGTAACATTTGTTACTGGGTTTTTTTTGTTCAAAATTCAGGTAAAAAAAAGCACTCTAGAAAGAGTGCTTTATAAAAAACCAACTTACCTTTTTTATCTATGGTACTGGAAAAAATAACCAACCACTGTTAATACTATAGTATAAGGCAGAGCCATAACAACCATTCTCATGTAACCGAGACGAATAGCTGGTGCTAGTGCTGATGTTAACAAAAATAAGAAAGCAGCTTGTCCATTTGGTGTTGCCACTGATGGTAGATTTGTTCCTGTGTTAATCGCTACAGCCAATGCATCAAAGTGTTGTTGGTCAAATTGACCTGCCTCGAATGCTGATTTAACTTCATTGATATAAACCGTAGCAACAAAAACATTATCACTAATAGCTGATAAGATTCCATTGGCTAAAAAGAAGGCTTTTGGTTGAATTTCAGGAGGTAACTGAAGCACTTTTTCAATAATTGGCACAAACAAATGTTGATCATGAATCATGCCAACAACAATAAAAAAGATAACAAGCAGGGAGACAAACGGTAAAGATTCTTCAAAGGCTTTACCAATACGGTGTTCAGTGATAATTCCAGTAAATGAAGTAACAAGTACTAACAAAGCCAAACCGATTAAGCCAGGTTGCATTATATGAGCATATAAACCATAGATAAGTAAAACCGCACAAATAGCCTGAACAATTAAGGCATACTTTTCTTTACGCGTTCTCTTTTCATCTTGTTTATCTAAATAACCTTTCAAAATTTTACGAACGTTTGGATCTAATTGACCACCAAATCCGAAAAGTTTAAATTTTTCCACAATAATAAGAGTTATTAAACCGGCAATAACAGCAGGAATAGTAACATGTGACATATTTAAGGCAAACTCAGTGAAATTCCAGCCCATTTTATCAGCTATCAATAAATTTTGCGGCTCTCCAACCATGGTAGTCACACCACCCAATGCTGTACCAACAGCACCATGCATAACAAGTGAGCGAATAAAAGCCCTAAATTCAGCTAACACATCGCCACCCATTTGTTTCGAATCATTGATATCATTGTCATCAAAATCGGTATTTTTAGCATTGGAATGAACTTTTTCATAGACGCCATACAATGAAATAAACACGGTAATCAAAACTGCTGTTACGGTTAGAGCATCTAAAAAAGCAGATAAAAACGCAGCGGCAATGGAAAACATTAAGGAGAGTACTATTTTATTTTTAACCTTAACCAATATTTTACCAAACAGGAAAATAAGCAAAGGTTGCATAAAGTAAATAAAGCTTACCATAAATACCAATAACATGATAACCGGTAAATTATTTACTATTTCATCCCAAGCGGTTTCTGGGCTGGTCAACCCTAAGGCTAGGATGGCTAAACCCAGCAACCCACCTGATTGCAACGGATAACATTTTAGTGCCATTGCTAAGGTAAAAATAAACATAACAATAAATGCCCAGCCCATTACCGTTTTACCTAACAATAATGTTGCAGGATAACAAGCAATGAGAAAACCTAACATGACATACTTAAACCATCTTGGGCTGTTGCCTAGAAATTGTTTTAATACAATATCCACAATAACTCCTAAAATTTATAAAAAAACCATTTTACACTAAATTGTTAATAAAAGTTAAGCACAACCGTATGCTAAATAGTTATAATTCAGCTATGTTATCAAAACCTTCATATTTTAAGTTTGCACCAAGCTGGATTGTCTACTCTTTTATTTGGTTATTTTCTCAACTGCCTTA
>JALWML010000250.1:1836-4936 GCA_027083915.1 Lysobacterales bacterium
CATTTTACACTAAATTGTTAATAAAAGTTAAGCACAACCGTATGCTAGCTCAAATATTTCATAGGAGAATGAATTTTAAAGGAAAAGTAGCGAAATAGGTTGCATCAATATCGCTATATACCTAGTTTTTCATAGGCTTTAGAGATATTTATTCGTATCATCCCTGATACTCACCTTCATCCATGAAGGCTTACGTGAAAATTCCTTCCAGATGAATTTTTATGCAAGATATGAAGCTAGTTTTTCTTTAAAGCCACATGTAATAAACTTATAACCATAACAATGTTTGAGATAAGGCATTGTTATTTAAAGATAAATAGCTTGTTTTTTGGTTTATCCTATGAAAAATTTGGGCTAAGTAGTTATAATTCAGCTATGTTATCAAAACCTTCATATTTTAAGTTTGCACCAAGCTGGATTGTCTACTCTTTTATTTGGTTATTTTCTCAACTGCCTTATAAGTTGTTAGTTTTAATGGGTAAAGGCTTAGGCAAATTTTTACACCTCATTTCTCTTCGAAAAAATGTGGTTAGCACAAATTTAAAGATTTGTTTCCCTAAATTGAGCGATACTCAACGAACACAACTCATTAAGAAACATTATCAAGAACTTGGCTTGATGGTTACACAAACTCTTAAGGCTTTTTTGAGTAACACTCAAGCCATCGAAACAAACAGCATTATTAATGGATCAGAACATATACAAGCCTGTATTGATAATAATCAAGGGGTGCTCTTAGTGGCTGGACACTTTACTTCATTAGATATGGGTGGAAAGATTCTCTGCCAAAAATTTCCAATAGCTGGAATGTACCGAGAACACAAGCATCCCTTAACAGAATACATTGTCACAAAATCACGTTTAAAATATGCTACCAAGATGTTTAAGCGCGAAGAATTACGCCCCATAATCAAACACTTAAAAGCGGGTGGTATTTTGTGGTATGCCCCCGACCAAGATTACCGCCGTGGGCAATCTGTATTCGTACCATTCTTTAACCATCCTGCTTCAACTATTACCGCAACTCACCAAATGGCACGCCTTTCAAAATGTGCAGTCCTGTATTTTCATGTTCAACGCAATGAAAAATCACCCTATTACACATTAACTTTATCGCCAAGAATGAATAATTTCCCAACCAAAGACCCTACTGATGACACAAAAAGAGTCAATCAGGAAATTGAAAAAATGGTGAAAAAGAATCCTGCAGAATACTTATGGGTGCATAAACGATTTAAAACAACATCAGATGGTAAAAACAACACATATTAACCCTAAAGAAATGAATGAAATTAGTCGTCTAATAATTCAAAATCTTCCTTTGTTACACCGCAATCTGGGCACATCCAAGTATCAGGCACATCTTCCCATTTGGTTCCAGGAGCTATACCATCTTCTTCCCAGCCTTCAGCTTCGTCATAAATTAGCCCGCAGACTACACAGATATATTGTTTAAAATTTTCGCTCATTGTTTTATTATGTATGTTTTGAATTGGGTTAATAAGGTTTTTTTAATGTTTTTCAATGTTTATTTTAGCTTGTGGTGCAGGAATTGGGTTTTTTCTGGCCAATAATTTCTTTGCAATTTCAACAAAGCGAGTTTGACCAATATGAATGCCTAAGTTTTTTGCCATTAAAAAATGCGGTCCTATATCAGGTATATCAAATTCGTCTCCAATAATTTTAAAACCACTATTTTTATAAAATTTAACAGCACTCATTCGTGCATTACACCAAATCACATGAGCCTTTTGTTTAATCGCGTGATTAATGCACGTTTCCAATAATTGAGTACCAATATTTCTGCCTTGAAAAACCTCATATACTGCCATACCACGAATACGCCACGATTGTTTTAATGAAAAATCAGGGTGAGACTCCTTGTAGATAGAAGCACAACCAACAATTTCATTATTTAATTTCGCTGCAAAATGCACTGTGTGTTTATAGTTGTCTTCTGGATAATAACAACTGCTGCGTGGCTGCCCATGGCGAAGCACTTGATGCCGCACATCAATTATTTCCTCTAAACGAGCCACTTCAACAATAATATCAGTCACTGCTGGCCTCAGCAGTTGCATCATGTGGATGTAATGATTCATGGTGATGCACGCGCAACCAGAATCCTTCAATGTCTTTTTGTTGACAAAGAACGTGTTTTATTCGTCGAGCAGCATCTTCACAATAGAGGAAGTTTTTACCATTTATTCGAGCAAACTCCTGTTCATCGACGCGTTTAACGGCTGCCTGTACGGCTGTTTGTAAGGATTCTTCTACCAAGTCAATGTATTGTTTTAATGGTATTTGTTTTGTATCTGCTTTGAGGAAGGTACGAATATGCGCCGTCGACCGCTGAGAATGTGGTGTCGCATTTATTCCTTCTTCACTACCTATCCATTCTAAAATCTTATCAAAATCTAAATTTTCTTTATCAAAACTTTGGCTAAAATTTTCTTGAATAAGACTTCGAGCTAATGCTGCAGAGCACGGGCATGTACTTGAATAAGTCACACTAAAGTCCAGTTCAATATGCTTTATCTTATTTTCTTTTCTAACTACTAATAAAGACACCGGATAGCTTCTCCAACCTGAGTTATCACTAATTAATGCTTGGCGACGAATCAATGCATCAAAATCCACCTCAATCAATGCATTTTTACTTAAGTCAGAATGTGATTGAAGAAAGTCATTGGTGAGTTGTGACAAACTAGCAAAATCAATCTTCTGATGAGAAAATACTTTGTCGCAAGCCAAATACAAGCGAGACATATGAATTCCACGCTTACTCTCGTGATCCAAAGATACTTCAGCACGAACTCGCGCAACTGATGGAGGAATATCAACATCCGCATGGACGCTTATGGGCATTTCAATTTCTGACATACCAACCCATGCCAGTGTTCCTGCTACTTTAGCTTTAACATCTGCAGCCACATCAGGAAGTGTGCACAAATTTGATTTTGTTTTATCTAACAATGAATTAATTCCTAAAATTTTAATCCTAATATAAGGACAGAAACGCTAATTATAAGTTAATTCAATGAAATATTAAGTTTTTACCCTAAGTTTTTTTATTTAAATAAATAACACGATGTTTATT
>JALWML010000251.1 GCA_027083915.1 Lysobacterales bacterium
CTCCTACAACATCAGCATAACCATCAGAGAATTCAAAATCATTGAAGTCACCTGTGATGATTAGTGGCACTGTTGGTGAGAGTGTTTGTATGTCTTGAACCATAGTGGCAACCGACAATGCTTGTTCTAAATGTTTATTGCGAATGCGCGTGCGTTGTGAACCTGTGATACCACTGCGTGAACGCATATGAACACCAAGCACATTGACCTCTTGTGAAAACCCACCTTTTGTAATAGTGGCATTGATTAATAAAGGTGGGCGGTCATGTAATTTACGTGGCAGCTCAGGAGGAGGGGGAGGGTTATAAGCTAATGTTTCATCTGCTCCTAATTGCGTTATGGTGATATTACTAACGGTTTCTTTGGTTAATATTCCAATATCGATACCCCCAATATCATTACCAACCTCTAAATAAGCTGAATAAGTGTGACTCGGGTCTTGGGCATTCATATTGTCGGCAATAGCTTGAACCGATTCAATGTTTTCAATTTCTTGTAAAAAGATAATATCTGGTGAGTGCATTTTGGTTCTAAAATATAGTGAAGCCTGTGCAGAATGCGCCATAAATTCAGCAGGTGTGGTATTGTCTTCATCAAAGTCATTAATTAATGGATCATCCGTACCATCAAAAAAGCGGTACATGTTTTGGGTAGCAACAGTTATTTCAGAACCACTTGGAGTCCGAATAGTTGGAATGGTTTTTGGTGTTAAAGTGAGTTGTTTTGGCCATAATTCATAATCATTAAATTGATAAGCTAAAACACCTGTCGCTGAAAAAGTGGCACCACCATTAATTTCCATCGAAGGCATTCCAACCAAAGCATCCACATCCAACTCAAACAGCTCTGGATTTTCATCAAAAATTTCAGGGTCATAAGTAGCGGTAGGAAAAGGAGGGAGAGCAGAGTCTCCAGTGCGACTAAACTCAATACCTGGTTCACGCATAGAACGGAAGCTAGTGGCAGATACATTAACCTCAGCATCAACATCAGCACCAAAAGCTTGAGAGCCTGAATTGACAGTGCCATTCGCCACATGCACTAACATGCCTTCATAACATTCGAACTCGATGGCACAAGATGGGTTGCTTGGGTCGCCTGATGGCGTGTTGGCATCAAATTCAATTGGTGTTGGTAACGGGTTGCCACTGGAAGTCATCACAACGGATGACACAAAGGACATTTCAGTGAAATCAAAAAATTCAACGATTTTCCCTCGTACATTCACAGCATCTCCTTCAGAAACAACTGCGTTTGAGAACACAAATAATCCATTTGAGGTATCCATGCTAGCATCGGCATCACTATCTGCGCTTTGCATAAAGAAACCAGAGGGAGCAAGTGCTGTCACAATATTGCCTTGAGTGCGAATAAATTTATCAGCAATAGGGGAAGCACTACCACTGCCTTGAATATCGTAAATTGCCATGATGGGTTCAATGACAGAAAAATTAAATTGATAATCACCACCAGCGATACCATCTTCATCACCATCTAAAAAGTCATTATCACCATCTAAGTCGGTAATTTGATTGCCAATTAATGTGACTGTACAAATATCGCCTTGAGAAAAGGGGCTGGTAGGCGTGATAGTTACGGTTGAGCTGTTATTCACTGGTAAACCAGTAAATGCCACACTAGCAGGGCAATTAAGCGTAATGGCTGAAGCGGTTAAATCAACATTTTCAGTAAAAGTAATGTTAATACTTGCATTGACTGGCACTAAAAAATCTTGGTCTGCGGGGGTTGATGATGCAAAACGCGGTAAAGAGTCACTTGCTACATCAAAATTAAAGGAATAATTATCGCCACCAACACCATCATTGTTGCCATCGAGTTGATTGTTATTGCCTTCGGTATCAATAATTTGTGTTGCATCTAGATTAATAATACAATTAGATGATGCAGGCCAATTTGTATCAGGAGTCAAGGTGACTTGTAGAAAATCAGTACTAATTGCATAAGTTCGACTTTGTATAATAGCGCCGCAGGTTACAGTAAAAGCTGTATTTAATGCGTTAATTGGTTCAGAAAAATCAATAACAATAGCGGTATTTGACTCCACCGCATTAGATGCATCTTGTGGAAAAGTAGAAATAACATGAGCAGGAATATCTGCAAAGGTTTGTCCGTTGTTTATCGAACCGCGTGTGTGTGCAGCAGGTGCTTGCCAGGTAAAATAACTAGGGATATTGCCCGTGCCTGAAAGTTGTAAAGATTCACCAATGGCACCAGGCTCTGCTACTCCAATATCGGTACTAGTCATACCCATAGCAGGGCCTTCATTGGCTGTTAGTGTGCCTTCGTAACTCAGAAATTCAACAACAACACCATTATTGACTAAAGCCATACCATCGGGGTTACCATTTTGGATACTTGAAAGAATCCGAGAGTAGATGGTAAAACCTCCTGAGGATGTCCCCACCACAAAAGTATTTAAAGTTCGTGGTTCACTTTGAGAGATAATGTTACCGTTTGAGCCATTGTAAAAAATCACCTCAATATCCGCTAAACTCCCTGAGAATGAATCTTCTACCACCACCTCAATAAACTCATCTACATCACCACCTGTGTTATCGTAGTGAATTTCATTTATCCACATTTGTTGGGATTGGCAGATAAAGCTGAGGAATAAAAAGGGTAGTATTTTGAATAATTGGTTCATATCGGAGTCTTTATAAAGATTGTTATCCGAATGATTTTACCTTATTTTTTTATCATTTGCCTAATTTTAATATTGAATCCAGCAAAGATGAGCGTCATGATAGGACTTAACCAATTGAAGATGGCGTAGGCAAAATAGTCACCAACACCAACACCTAGGGTTGCTGTTTGATAAGCACCGCAGGTATTCCAAGGAATTAAAGCGGATGTCACAGTCCCTGAATCCTCTAAAGTTCGGCTTAAATTTTCAGGGGCTAAACCTCTTTCCCTAAATGCTTTTTCATACATTTTTCCAGGAATAACAATAGCTAAATACTGATCAGAGGCAACAATGTTCAAACCAATACAGCTAAAAACAGTACTAGAGAATAAACCAAGGACAGATTTTGCTAGTTTCAACAAGGTTTCAGTGATGCGTTCTAATGCACCAATCCCATCCATAATACCACCAAATATCATGGCGGAAATTATCAATAAGATAGTCCACATCATGCCATACATGCCTTTAGCTGAAAATAATTCTGCCAAGATTTCATTGTCGCTGGAGATACTGGATTGAACAAAAATAGCGTGAGTAACAGCCGTCAAATGTGAATCGTTAAGAGACGAAAGTACCTCTGGTTGAAAAAATAGGGCAAAGCCAGCAGCCAAAAGCACACCAATTGATAAGGCAATTAGTGGTTTAGTTTTAATGACGATTAGTCCAACCACTAGAGCTGGTACAACAAACAACCACGGAGTAATGTTAAATATCTTTTCAATATCAGTTAATAAATAACCAACATCTGCATTGCCATTGACTTCCAATCCCATTCCCATGATGCTAAATGCAATAAGAGTGATTGTAATAGTTGGGATTGTAGTAAATGACATATAACGAATATGAGTAAATAAATCGGTACCAGCCATGGCAGGAGCCAAATTGGTTGTATCACTTAAGGGCGACATTTTATCACCAAAATAAGCACCAGATATAACAGCACCAGCCACCATACCTGTGTCAATACCTAAAGCCTTGCCAATTCCGATTAAGGCGATACCAACTGTTGCTGTGGTGGTCCAAGAGCTGCCTGTAGCAATAGAAATAATAATACAAATGACAATAGAGGCAGGTAAAAAGATAGAAGGATTGAGTATTTCTAAACCATAATAAACCATAGCAGGAATAATACCACTAACCAGCCAAGTTCCCGATAAGGCACCAACAAGCATAAGAATAAATATCGGAACCATCACCTTTTTCATATTCTCAAAGGTTTCATCAAACATAACTTGAAAAGAGACTTTATTTAAAATACCAACAATAACAGCGATTGAAGCTGCGATAAGTAAAATGATTTGGTTAGTATAAGCCCCAAGCAATTCTTGTCCTTCAACAAAAAATATATTGAAAGCAAGCATAGACATTAAAGCGACAACAGGTATCAAAGCTTCGATAAGGTTTAGTTCAGTATTGACAATTATTTTTTGGTCTTTGATTTGAATTTCGGAAAGGTTTTTGTTGTCTGACATAAGGCTTATTTGCTATTAATAATATGACACTATCATAAAATCATAATGTCATTAAGTCAATAACTTGCATTTGACTAGTCAATAATTGACAATAAATGGATGAGAAAAATTATCCTTATTCTATTAGTTCTGATAATAACATCATGTGCCAAAACTGGCTTGCATGTTATTAATAATTTTGCTAAATCTGGGCAGTTTGAAACACATCAAAATATTAGTTATGGTGAACAAAAACTTGATTTATACATCCCAAAAGATAAAGTCATCACGGCTACCGTTATTTATTTTTATGGCGGTTGTTGGGGTCAGTGCAGCAGTTATAACAAGGATGATTATCTTTTTGTTGCTGAGACCTTAACCAAGCAAGGTTATGCTGTGGTCATCCCAGATTACCGAAAATATCCCGATGTAAAGATTGATGCCATTTTGGAAGATGCTAAAGCGGCAACGTTGTGGACTTTGGCAAACAAAGGAAAATATGGCATAGAATCGGATAATGTTTTTCTTATGGGGCATTCGGCAGGCGCACATATGGCTGCAATGTTGGTTGATGATGAAACAATACTTGGTAAAAATTTAAGTCGAATTAATGGTTTTATTGGTTTAGCAGGACCTTATGATTTTTATCCATTTAATGTTAATGATACTTATTTGTTTGAGCTGTTTGATAAAAAAGACGATTACTATGCTTCACAACCGATTCATTTTATTAATGGCAATGAACCACCGCATTTACTTCTACAT